>VXNZ01000023.1 GCA_009840355.1 Chloroflexota bacterium | reverse complement strand
ATTCATAATTCTGAACGCATTGCTGTTTAATCTGGATGGCGGGAAGGCGCGTCAGTTCTGCAACCTCGAATTCCGCCCATTATCCTCCCTGAAGCCCGGGGGGGGGGCAAACTCATGAAATGGCCCCTGCTGGCTCTCTCGGTCGTCCTCCTCGCCACCTTCGCCCTGGCCCTATCCCCGCCGTCAGCGCAGGCGCAGACAACCCCGGGCATGACCCTGTCGCGGACGGTCTTCTCGCTCAACGAGGGCGACACCACGACCTACACGGTGGTGCTGAACACCCAGCCCGCGTCCAACGTGGTCATCGAGGTCATCAACCCGGTTACGGATGCGTTGACCGTGTCGCCGTCCCGCCTCACCTTCACCCGGAGCAACTGGAACACGCCGCGGACGGTGACAGTGCGCGGTGTCGACGACCCCGATTCCGACAGCGAGACGGTAGGCATGGCCCACCGTGTCGTTGATGCGTCGAGCGCCGACGAGTACGACAACGTGCGGGACGAATACGTGACGGTGAGGTTGGTGGACGACGAGTCCCCGGTGGACTACGATCTGGACGAAGACGGTCACATCGAAATCCAAACGCGGGAGCAGCTCAACGCCGTCCGCTACGACCTGGACGGCAACGGGGTGGCCGACAACGAGGACGACGACGCGGCCTACCGCCGGGCCTTCCCCCGGATGTTGGCAGGTATGTGCCAGGGTGGCCGTTTGACGGACACGTCGGTAGAGGGACCCCCCGGCTCCTGCAAGGGCTACCAGCTTCGGAACGACATCACCCTGTCCGGCTCCTGGACGCCCATCGGCGGGGACGTGCCGGCCGGCTCCGACAACCCCCACAACCCCGGCGCCAACGTGTTCACCGCCACCTTCGACGGCAACGCCCATACCATTTCCGGCCTGCGGGTCAGCCGCAGCAACAGCACCATGGTGGGCCTGTTCGGGGCCATCGGCAGCGGGGCGTTGGTCCACAAAGTGTGCCTGGACGGCGTGAACGTGCGGGGCCGGGAGCTGGTGGGGTACAACAACGGCGGCACGGTCAGTAGAGCCTGCTCCTCCGGCCAGGTGACGGGCAACGCCGTGGTGGGCGGACTGGTGGGCTGGAACCGGGGCGCCATCCAGCGGAGCTACTCCGAGGCCACCGTGACCGGCTTCAACTTGAGCGACAGCCAGGGCACCCTCTGGTCCACGCAGCTGGGCGGCCTGGTGGGCGGCAACTACGGCACGGTGGTGAACACCTACGCCACCGGCGCGGTGCGGGGCGCCGGCCACGTGGCCGGGCTGGCCGGGTCCGTCTGGAACAATGGCGTGGTACGGAACAGCTACGCCACCGGCGCGGTGTCCTCCGACAAGGGCTGGCCCCAGGTGGGCGGCCTGGTGGGCTGGATTTACGGCCACGGCTCGGTGGCCGGCAGTTACTTTGACACCGAAACCTCCGGCCAGGACCAGGGCGCCAGCCAGGTCGACCCGGCCGGCATCATCATCTCCAACCGCGATGCGCATCCTTTGGGGCACATCATCACCAGTCCCGGGCAGATCACCTCCAAGCTTCAAGGGACCCCCGGTTCCCAGGATATCTACTGCGGCTGGGATAACGAAGACGTCAACTGCGACGGAGGACTGGATCCTGTCAGCGAGGACATCGACCACGACGGAAACCTGGACGTGAACGAGGACGTGGACGGCGACGGACACCTGGATGTGGACGAGGACACACTCCTCAGGAACGGTAGGTTGGACTCCGGCGAAGACAAGGACTTCGACGGAAACCTGGATGTTGACGAGGACGTGGACGGCGACGGAAGGCTGGATACTGTCAACGAGGACGTGGACGGTGACGGAAGACTGGACCGCGTTGCCGAGGACATCAACAACAATGGCAGACGGGACAGTTACAACGTCTGGCGGTTCGGCGCGGCCACCGAGTACCCCTGCCTGGTGCGTGTGACTCCCGGCTGCGTGGCGGCCGGCGTCACAGTGAACGCCGCCGACCCGGTGGCGGTGAGCGAGGGCGGCTCGAACACCTACACCGTGGTCCTGGACTTCAGGCCCACCGCCAACGTGGTGATCACGATGAGCAGCAACAACGGCGACGTTACGACCCAGCCGGCCAGCCTGACCTTCACGCCCGACAACTGGCGGACGGCCCAGACCGTAACTGTCAGAGCGGCCCAGGACAACGACGAAGCGGACGAGCGGGCCGTCATCAGCCACCGGGTCAGCGGCCCCGCCGAGTACGCCGGCATCGCCGTGGCCTCGGTCAATGTCAGCGTAGCCGACGACGAAAAGGTTTCCACGCTGTCGGTCAACTCGCCCCGCGCGGAGGAGGACGTGGTCAACTTGGGGACCACGCCGATGAACTTCATCTTCACGCTCAGCCCGGCCAGCAGCCAAACGGTGACGGTGCCCGGCACGCTCGGATTGCCCGAACAGACGGCGACGCGTAGCGACGACTACGACCCTCTAGGTTTTCACCCTCCGCCGGATGAGTTTACGCTGACCTTTGCGCCGGGCGAGACGAGCAAGACCTTCACGGTGACGGTGGTCGGCGACTTCTTCGCTGAGCCGGACGAGACGGTGCTGGTCGCCGTGGGTCCGCTGACCAACGCGGTGTTCGGCGACGGCTTCAGCCCGCATAGCGACCCCGAGAAGCGCGTCGCCACCGGCACCATCGCCGCCAACGTGGATGCAAACCGGAGGGCCAGCATCACGGTGACCGCCGCCGACCCGGTGGCGGTGAACGAGGGAGGCTCGGCCACTTACAGCGTGGTCCTGGACGGCCAGCCCACCGCCAACGTGGTGATCGCCATGAACAGCGACAACGCTGACGTCACGGCGCAGCCGGCCAGCCTCACCTTCACCACGGGCAACTGGCAGACGGCCCAGACCGTGACCGTCCGGGCCGCCCACGACGGCGACGCGGCGGACGATAAGGCCACCGTCAGCCACGCGGTCAGCGGCTCAGATGAGTACACCGGCATCGCCGTCGCCTCCGTCAACGTCGCAGTAGCCGACGACGACACTGCCGGAGTGACGGTGAGCGAGAGCAGCCTGAGTCTGGAGGAGGGTGGCACGGCCACTTACACCGTGGTCCTGGTCACCCAGCCCATCGCCAATGTGGGCATCCTTACCTTCGGCTTAGCCGCGGGCCTTTCGACGCAGCCCTTCGAGCTGACCTTCACGCCGGACAACTGGCGGACGCCGCAGACCGTAACCGTCAGCGCGGCCCATGACGACGACACGGCGGATGAGCAGGGCAAAATCGAACACGGCACCAACGCCCCTGCCGAGTCCCCTTACGCCAGCATGACCATTGCCTCGATAACCGTCAGCGTAACCGACGACGACGAGTTCGAGACACAGCAGGCCCAGCAGAACAACGCGCCGGTGGCCGATGCA
The DNA here is from genome assembly GCA_009840355.1 of Chloroflexota bacterium. NCBI lineage: Bacteria > Bacillati > Chloroflexota > Chloroflexota bacterium. The sequence goes on along the minus strand of VXNZ01000023.1, from coordinate 182,822 downwards.
GGCACCGACCAGACCGTCGATGCCGGGGACTCGGTGTCCCTGGACGGCAGCGGCAGCAACGACCCCGACGGGGACGCCCTGACCTACGCATGGACGCAGACCTCCGGCCCCAGCGTAACGCTGGCGGGCGCGAGCAGCGCCAGCCCCGGCTTCACCGCGCCCAACGCCGACGCCACGCTGGTCTTCTCGCTGACGGTCAACGACGGCACCGAGGACAGCGCCGCCGACACGGTAGCGGTAACCGTGGTCGTGCCCGACCCGCAGCGGGATGCGCTGGAGGCGTTCTACAACGCCACCGGCGGAGCGGGCTGGACCAACAAGGCCAACTGGCTGAGCGACCAACCGCTGTCCCAGTGGCACGGCGTAACCGTCAACGGCCAGGGGCAGGTGACCCACCTGTCGCTGCGCAACAACAACCTGAGCGGTGCCCTGCCCGCCGCCCTGGGCGATCTGGAGGCGCTGCAGGTCCTGTCCCTGGACCGGAACAGAATCAGCGGCAGCCTGCCCACCCAGTTGGGCAATCTGTCCAACCTGACCCGGCTGGCCCTGAACCGCAACCAACTCACCGGTTCGATACCGTCAGCGTTGGGCAATCTGTCCAGCCTGAGCATCATCGGCCTGGCCCGCAACAGCCTGAGTGGGTCGCTGCCCATCAGCCTGGGTAACCTGACCGGCCTGACCAAGCTGTCGCTCCACGACAACACCGGGCTGAGCGGCGCGTTACCGGACGGGTTCGTCAACATGGACGGCATGCAACGGCTGGCCATCACCAACTCCGGCCTGTGCGCCCCGGATACCCCGGCGTTCAGCGATTGGCTGGACACGGTGCCCGACAAGCCGGGCGGAGTGCAGACCTGCGAGTAACGGAGTCGCCAGATAATCACGCGCTTAAGGAGTAAAGGAGCCGGTGGGGCGCCATCCTACCGGCTCCGGTTCCGTTCCTGAGTGCAGCGCCTGCAGCAGGGCAGCAGCGGGTGCCGGTCGGTCAGGACGCGGCGGACAACAAAAAAGGCCCATATACATCGCCCTGCGAGAGAGCGCCATTGCCGATAACGCAAAGAGGGCCGCATACATGCACTTGAAGGATGAGGTTGACGAGGCGTCGGCGGAGTCCTCCAGGTGGGGCGGATGCCGGGACGTCAGGAAAGGAGCCCAGGAGCACGGGAAGTGAAGCGCAGGCAACCCTCGTCGCGCGTCGTTCTCAGGGCCGTCGCGGTGTGGCGGCTGCTGGACGAGCGCGGCATCTCCCAGAACGAGCTTGCGCGCCTGTGCGGTCTTTCGTCGGGGTACATGTCGCAGCTGGTGGGAGGAACCCGCAGCCCCTCGCCGCGCGTGCGCAGGCGTATTCAGCAGGCGCTGGAAATAACTGACTTCGACGAGCTGTTCCTCATAGAGCGTCTCGACGCCTAGCCCGGCAGTAGTGAAGAGTGAAAGTCCCTCAAACGCAAAAGGTCTGAATACATCTACAGATAGGGGGAGGCACCGGATAACCGTTCCTCCCCCTGTCTGTCACGCTCAGCGGCTTGAGAGGCTGATGCGGCTGGCCTCACCCGTGACCTGGGCAATCGGCGTGTCCTGCGCGATGCCGAACCACTCGTAGAGTTCATTCAGCTTCCTGCGGTCTTCCTCATAGCGCTCGGCCCACCCGATCGCATTACCGGTCGTGACGTTCCTCTCCAGGTTCGTGGGCTCTCCCGGTCTCGCAACCATGGTGTCCTCCATATCCAGCCAGTACCAGTACACGGCCGGGTCGCTCGTGTTCATGACGTCCAGCCCTTCCATGTCGACAACGGACTTGTCCTTGCGGCTGGCGTATCTCCCCGCGATCTCCTCGGCGATGCACAGGTCGCATACCGTGCCAATCTCCTCCCTGCCCAGTTCGTGTCCGCAGCCCTGGCAGAGGGGTGCGCCGATTTGCCATGCATGTATGATGTCCTGTTGTGCAACCATCGTGTTTTCCTTTCCGCCGGCTGTGCCCCGGCAATGAAAAAGCCCCCAGCGATGTCGCCAGGGGCTTCAGGTCAGGTGTGCTCTCTGATATGGCTCGTGAATAGGACCCGTAGCGAGCACTTGCTACGGAGCCTCAGTGGGTTAGGGGAGCTTGATTAGTCGTCTGGTCCCCTTTCCCTATTCTTCCCTCCTCCTTTCCTGGTTCCGGTGTGTGACAATCGCTTCACCTGGGTGGATAGGGGTGCGGCAGACCACTTCATCCTTGGTCCTGGAAGACCGTGGAAGTTCGTGTCCGTTCCGTCGTCGCCACTGGTAACCTCCTTCCTGAGCGTGTTGCCTGGTTATGCTGACCACCGTGAGCCGGAACGCGCGGTCGTCCCGATAAGAAGGGTGGGGATCTGTTTCGCTACGATGCGTGTCCGTCATCCGATTTCCGTTTGCCAGTGTCGCCGTCGTCATCGTCCCTACCTCCTGTGTCGTGATTGCCGAGTCGCCTTCGGTCCGCGCCCGATTGCGTCCAAAGAAGAAGAGCCGCCCCCGGATGGAGACGACCCTTGTGATTTGGTTGGGTTGTAGAGCCGGCCTACGGGCGGATTCAACGTCTGAGGCGGCGGGTGAACCGCCAGGCAAGCAGCGCGCCGATGCCGAGACCGGCCAGGTTGAGGAAGGCGGCCTCGATTCCGTGGCCGAACAGCAGCGGCGCCGCGACGATCAGGGTGACAACCCCGACAAACGCGATGCGCTTTCGCGTCCACCACTTCCGCCACGACCTTCTCGGCGCGTGGCTGACCCGCTCGTAGGCCGTCCGGATGGGCAGACCAATCAGATCCTCCAGGTGGGTTATCATCAGCCCGCGAGGGCAGTTCCGCGTGTGGCAGCGCACGTCTATGCCCTCGCCGTCCGGCCTCTGCCGAAATGCCAGCCCGTCCGAGCGACCGCCGTGGCAGATGTCCGTCGTCGTCCAGAACCAGTCCCGCTCGAAGCTGACCCTGTGAGGTATCAGGTCCGCTATTCGCGCCGCGCTAGGTCCGGTGTACCGTTCCGTCATGTCCTTTCCTACTTCCGTGTGTGTCCGTTCCGTCGTTGCCATTCGTTGCCTCCTTGCTGAAGTTCATATCGTTGTCGTTGACTTTCGTGAGTCCTATGCCTTGCCGAAGACGCCCGACATCCAACGACGAGCCGGACGGCGGGATGAAAGAAGACGCAGCTCGACCAGGGGTCACATCGTTGGGAAGGGACAGCCGGGAAGCTGGTGAGTGGGGAGCACCTACCTGTAGATCGACCAGAGGACGGCGCGGTGAGAAGAACGCAGATTGCCCGGGGTGAGCTACATCCGGGGAAAGCCGCGAAGACGTGAGCCGGCCTGCCTGCGAGGAGCAGACGGGCGGGTGAGGAGGCTGCGGTATGGCTGAGACATAGCCTGACCGCAGGCGTGTGGAAACAGTCGAAGCGCGGGGTGCGCTCCAACCTGGGTCCCTGCATTCGAGGCGGTGTCGGAGGAGCGGTGCTCGACCCCCAGACCGGCTCACGCAACGGGATTGCGTTCGTCCCTTGCAGAACGCCGTCGGGAGAGCGGGGCTCGATCCGTCGGGCAGCTCCGGGTCAGGGACTGACCCTCCAGTTTTCTCGGCAGGAAACACTGGAAAAAGCCTGAAACTGACTCGATTATCACCCGAACACCCGACCGGATGGAAGCCCCAAAACCCCCCAATCCCCCCTCTACACCCGAATCACTTGCGCTGAGTTGGCTCGAACGTCGCTCCGTCGTGGCTCCGATGTAGCAGCGCTCTGACGGGGCCTATTTCCGCCAGAGCCCGCAGGTCAGTACGCGGAGCAGCCAGCGCCTCAGCAGCGCCCGGTTGCGGTGCACGTGCGCCATATCCAGCGAGTGCCGCCTGCCCCATACCTCGTCGAGCCGCTCCGACATGTCCCAGGGGTACGTGCGAGGTGGCAGCGTCAGCTCGTGCCCCTCGATGAGCTCGATCTCCAGCTCCAGCACGCGTATCGTGGCGTCGGCCCTCTGAAGCGCTGTCCCCTTCTCCACAGCATGCCTGTAGGCGGCTTTCGCCTCCCGCCAGTCGACGACGACCGGCGCGGCCTCCCCGTACACGCGCTCCTCTCCCGGCTCCGCCTCCTCGGTCACCAGGTCGCGATATATCCTGCGAAACGGCTCAGCCCCGGGCCTGTCGTCCGGAACCGCGGCCGTCTTGGATTCAGCTTCTGCGCCGGCCGTCGACTCCAATCGTGCCAGCCGCCGCTCGAACTTACGCATCGCAACCGCGTGCTCCTCTCCCAGAACGTCGTCCCGGCCTTCAACAGCCTCGCGGACGGCCCGCAATTCCCCCTGCAACTCCGCGACCTGCCGCTCCAGCTCCACAACTCGTTCCCCCTGTCTCATCGCAGCCGAAAGGTCCTGTTCCAGCAGCATCCGCTCCAGGGCGTCGGACAGCCTGGGGGTCAGCCTGCCGCTGTTCCTGCACCTCCACAGCGTCTTGCGGTCGACGCCCAGCTTCCGCGCCGCCCTCACCTGTCCCAGCTCCTCCATGACGTCTGCCAGCAGCGCCGTAAGCCGCAGCTGCCGCAGGCTCTCCAGGCTCGGAGCATCGCCTGACCACTCGATTTCTCGGTCTTTCACCGTCTGTTCTTTCATCCATGTTCCAATTTCCCCATTTCGTAGTTGCGACTGCCCCATTTCCACCGCAGATCGCCGTGTTCCACTTTCCCCAATTCCTAGCCGCCGCTGCCCCATGACCGTGGAACCAGACCCGGAGACGAAGTGCTTGCAGGCTTGTGCTGCCGGGAGCCGCTCCACGCCTGTACAGGCGTTGCCCCAGCCCCTCCTCAGCCGTCCCCGCCACGCGCAAATCCCTGTACACGGGTAGTACACCACAACCGGCCCTCCATTTATCAGGCCTGCTGAGGGGGGCTGCGCGCGACCCCGCCGGGGCTGCCCACAGCCCCCCTCACTCACCATTCCTAAGCGCATTCCGGCCCCCCACACTCGATGGCAGGCAACACGAACACATCGACCGCGAGGAGGCGAAGACGTGGGAGCGCGAATGACAACCCGACGACCATTCAGGGCCAGGGGTAAGGCCGGGTGGCTGATGCCCCTGGCCGCCGCTCTGCTGCTGGCGGCGCTCGCGGCGGTGCCGTCGAGCGACATCGCACTGGCACAGTCCCCGCCGGGCGGCGGGATCACGCTGGTCAACGCAGAGCGCGAGTTCGTAGAGCGCAAGAAGGAAGGCGAGTTCGTCGCCCGTCCCGTCTTCGACCGGAAGATAGGGACCCTCTACTACGCCGTCCGCGACGTCGACACAGGCGACTGGATAAGCGCCATGTACCGCGTGGCCGGCGGCGAGAAGCAGAGGGCCGACGGCTGGGAGTACAGCTTCGAGTACCCGGCGCTCGACGAGCAGCCTGAGCTCGACCGCGACCGCGCCTACCTCCTGGTGATGCTCGCCGTCGCAGAAGACGGTGAGCGGGATGCCTTTCACGCCGTCATCCCCATCTACGAGCCCACAAGGATCTGGGACAGGGTGCTGGCCGCGCTCAGTCCCGCTCGCTGGGCGAGGGCCTTCGCCGGCTGGGTGATCGAGGGTACTCACGGAACGCTCTGCGGAGTCGTGGAGCACGCGTCCGGCGAGGACGCCGCCAACTGCAGGGGAGGGTAGAACGTGGAAGACATCCTCACCGGAACTCCACCAGACCTCACCTACCTGCATCCGCTGGTGCGACAAGCGTGGCTGGTCGTCTGGGCCGTCGCGTCAGGCGCTCTGGCGGTCATCCTCGGATGGATGGGGCTCAGCCTCATCGTCGCGGATCACCTAGGCCGGCAGCAGGCCGGCTGGCGGGAGATGGTCCCGCGCCTCGTGCTCGGCCTCGTCGCCGCTGCGTCCTCGCTGTGGTGGTGCGCGCTGGTGCTGGACCTGGCACACGCCGTGTCCGGCTTCATCGCGGCATCGCTGGGCATAACTCCCGGAGACCTGCTGCGCACGACCGCGCACACGCTGCTGAATGCGGCGGAGGCGGGGAGCGTGGGAATGGTGCTGCTGTTCGCCATCCTCTACCTGGTCTACGGACTCTTCGTGCTCTACGTGCTGGTGCAGATGATCCTGCGCCTCGCGCTCATAGACATACTGCTGGCGCTTGCGCCCATGGCCCTCGGGCTGTGGATACTGCCGCACACCGCGGGCTGGGGCCGTCACTGGCTGCGCCTGTTCATGACGACGGTGTTCCAGCAGGCGATCCAACTGGTCGCTCTCGCGCTGGGCTTCGGCTTCCTGAACCAACTCGCGCCGATAACTGCGTTCGAGCCGGTGCAGGACCTTATCTGGAAGCTGCTGATGTCGCTCGCGTTCGTCTATATGGCGACCAGGGTGCCGTCGATGCTCGGCAACGCCGGGACGTTCGACGCCTGGCTCTCCACGCTCTACTTCGGCCTGTCCCTTCCCGCGTCCATCGCGCGCTCTGCCCGCTCCATAGGACTGCTCGCGGGAGGCGCGGCTGGAGGACCGGGAGGCGTGGCGGCCGGAGCTATGGCTGCCGGAGCGGGCGCCTCGGCTGCCGCAAGCGGCGTGGGCTCGGCGGCCTCGTCGTCCACGCCCTCCGGCGGAGGAGCCGCCGGGAGCGGACAGGCCCCCAGGAGCGCGAGCGAGTGATTTTCCTGAAGACACCAACGACCCATGTGGCGCCGGTCGATACGACCAAGGAGGTGGGAGCGATGTGCGGGCAGGAGTCCCGAGACACAGCGACCGATAGGAATGGACACGGAAAGGGCGAGAGACGCCCGACAACAGAAGACAGAGAGGAGACAGAACTTATGGAAGACCTGACGCAGACCATATCGAACCTGGTGGGCATCCTGCTGGGCATCGTCGGAGTGGTCGGAGTGGGCTTCTTCATCTACGGCGCCTACCTGTACCTCACGGCCAGCGGAGCGCCCCACCAGATGGAGCGGGGCAAGAGCGCGATGATGACCGCCCTCGCGGGCGTCGTGCTGGCGCTTGTCGCCTACGGCGTAGTCGAGCTGGTTATCGACGCGGTAGTCGGCTCCCCGGTGGAAATCGGTGAGATACCCGACCCGACAAATGACGGCGACGACGACGGTTAGAAGGGCGCGAAGGAGGAAGAAAAAATGAGAGAACACGAGGTACCGACCCACGTGCAGGCCGAGGACAGGGTGCTGCTGTGGTTCACGTTTCCGCAGATCGTGGCGATGACGGCGGTGTGCGCCCTGTCCTACGGCGCTTACCGCTACGCTCCCATAGGGCCTTCCGAGGTGAGGATAGCGATTGCCGTTCTGCTCGGCCTGGTGGGGCTGGTCGCGGTCGTGGGGAGGATAGGAGGCAGGCGGCTGCCGCTTGTGGCCGCCGACCTGCTGACGTACAGACTGGGCGCAAGGCTATACGCAGGGCAGGTGTCCGAGCTTGTGAGAGACGAGCCGCCCACGCCCATACAGCAGAAGGGCGGCCCCGGCCCTGTGCGTATGATGGTCAGAAGGGCACAGCGTGTCCTTCGCAGGCGCAGGAACCGGAAGCGAACGGGAGGAAGGATGCCCTTCCGCCCACACCGCTGGTTCGGAAAGCGCAGGCGCGAGCAGGCGGACAGCATCAACGGCAGAGAGTCACGGAGCCGCAGGGACAGGCGCAACAGGCACCCCAAGTTGATGGCGGTCGCGGTCGCCGCGACCCTGACTGCGCTCGTGGCATCCCTCCCGGGCGTGGCGCTCGCCGACGATCACGAGCGCTGGCAGGACGAGATCGACTTCGTACTCACCGACCCGGTGGACGGGCGAAGGATATTCGTAGAGGGGCTGACCGTCTCCGGCGACCGCGCAGAGGTGACCCTGCGCGCCGCGACCGGCATCGAGCTGCGTACCCGGGCGTTCGGCGGTCCGGAGGGAACGTGGCTGCGCTTCTGGGGCGCGGCCACCTTGGCCGGGGGTGAGAGCATCGACTACTCGCTGCCCCTGCACGGTCCGGTGCCGTCCCTCACCTTCTCATGGGTGGACTCGCTGCGACAGGCGGGTGCGGTCACGCTCACGCATGAGCAGATACCGTTCCCGCTTCCGGAGGTCGAGGGAGAGTTGTGCGACCTGCGCATCGTCTCCCTGGGCTGGACGCCCGGGACAGTGAGCGGCGTCATCGAGTCCGGGTGCGTGACGGCCATCGAGCACCCGGTCGAGCTACAGACGGTTGCAGGACACGCCAGCGTCACCGAGACGACGCTGATGGACGCCGTAATAACGGGAATAACGGGGACGGTATCGGCGGCGGCCGGCGACTCCCATGCCACCGTCGTGTTCGCTCCGGACGGGGAAGCTCATTTTTCCATACCCGTCGCTGCGGGTGAGGCCATTCACGACGTGACGGTTGAGGCGGACCTGGAGGCGAGTCTCCGCATACCGGTTCCCCCGCTGACGCGCCTCACGCACCGCGAGGCATGGACCCAGCAGGTCACCAGGACCGTGCACCTCCATCGCCCGGGTGCCAGCGACTCGGACAGTAAGAGGGTGTCGGTCAGGTGCGAGGGAGGCTCCAGGAAGTCCGCCACCGCGAGGGCGTACGCCCACGTCCCCAGCGCCACAATCGCCAGGGACGTGACGGCGGACGTCTTTCACCCCGAGCGCGTGGACGCCGAGGTGGCGGACAGGGACCCCATATCCAGGATCAGGCCCGAGAGCCTGTCGCTTGCGTCGGTCGTCGGATCGGACGACCCGTTCACGGCGTTAGTGCTGCCGGAGCCGGAGCCTGTCGACCCGCCCGCCGAGCAGACGCCGGCCGGCGGCGGACTGCGCGGCTGGTTCGGGCAGCTCGGATGGGAGTGGCCATGGTGAGGCGCGCCGCGACTCTGCCGCTGCCGACGGGCGCGGCCCTCGTGTGCATGGGGGCCGCGCCGGAGGACGCGATGCTGGCCGCCTTCGACGCGGTGCTCACCGCGATGGCCTACGCCGCAACGGGCATCTGCGTCTTCGCCATCGTGTGGGCGGGCTTCCTGCTGATGGCGGACGGAGCCGACGAGCGCGGGGGCGGCAGGGCGAAGAGCGCGGTGATCCTCGCCATCGCCGGCCTGGTGCTCGTGCTGCTGGCAAAGGGCATCGCCACGCTGCTCAGAAGCGGCATCGTCGGTCTGCCGACCGCATAGACCGAAAGGAGGAGACCCAGTGAAGAGCCTCTTCAGGAAGATCACGAGACGCGGAGGGGAGACGCAGCAGGATGCGGCCTCGACTCCGCATGAAGGGCCGGAGGAAGATATTCCGGTTAACGTACAGACCACTGAACCCGCAACTCCCGTACTCTGCCCGCCGTCAGAGGACACCGCTCCCCAGGACGCTTCAGGGAGCGACTCCGGGGACAAAAGACCACCGCCCGACCTTCCGCTGTTCTTCATGCTGTCGCACGTCGAGGAGGACGGCCCTGTGAGATTGGACGGCGTGAAGCTGGGCGTGTGTGAGGTGATGGGACAGGAGATGGACGAGCCGAAGCTCGGAGCCTTCGCTGGCGCGCTTAACGCCTGCGACTTCCCGTTCCAGCTGCTCATAAGGCAGCACCCTCCCAGACTCGACGGGCTGAGGACGAATCTCACAGCGGCGCAGCCGGAGGGCTTGCCCCCGCAGACGCGGGCGGCGGCCGAGTCACTCGGCAGGCTGCTCACCGACCTTGAAGCGCGGGACGGCATCCTCGACAGGCGCTTTTATGCCGTCTGCGAGTTCGCCCGCGTGGACGAGCTGCGCGGCCTGCTCGCGCGGGGCGGGCTGTCCGTTCACCCGCTCAGCGGACGCCGGCTCAGGATGTTCCTGGTGTCGGCCGCGCTCGGCGGCACGCCGGGCGAGTTCGACCCGGAGGCCGTCGTAGAAGTGGGGATTAACCGCCGCAACGCGCGCGTCGGAGACCGGCTCGTGCGCTCGCTGCACCTGGGCAAGTGGCCGCGCTCGCTCGCCCCCGGCTTCCTCCAGGGGCTGATGGCGGCGGGCGCGCCGATGGACCTGTCCATCCATTTGGGGCCGATACCGGCTGAGCAGGCGGCGAGAACCCTCGAGTGGCAGAAGGTGAGATTCGAGTCGGCGCAGAGCCTTTCGCTCAAGCGCGGGCGCACGCTGTCGCCGGAGGCGGAGATCGCCCTGGAGGACGTGACCCGGCTCAGGGACGAGGTGCAGCGCGGCAGGGAGCGGTTGTTCCACTCGTCGTTGTCGGTGACGTTGCACGCGAGCGACGCCGATGCGCTCAAGGAGATGACCCAGCGCGCGAAGGGACACTTCGCCGCCACGCTGGGCAAACTCGACAACCTGACCTTCCGCCAGCGCGTGGGCCTGCTTTCGACTATGCCCCTGGCGATGAACGCGGTCGCGGCCTGGCGCACGCTGGACACGTCCAGCCTAGCGAGGCTGTTCCCCTTCTCGCCGCCCGACCTCGACACGCGCAGCGGCACCCTGTACGGCATCGACATGCGCGCCTGCGCCCCGGTCGTGTACGACCCCTGGGACGGAACGCACCTGAACGCGAACACAGCGGTGCTTGCAAGGTCGGGAAGCGGCAAGTCGTTCGCCACCAAGCTGGGAGTGCTCAGAGGCCTGTGCAGAGGAGTGACCGCCTACGTCATCGATCCCGAGGGTGAATACGCGGACATGGCGCGCGCAGCCGGAGGACGGGTGCTGTCGCCCGGAGTACCCGGACAGGGCATGAACCCGTTCGTGATCGACAGGGGCGACTCGGAGGAGCTCCTCCAGCGCATCGGCAGCCTCAGACGGCTAATCGAGGTGATGATCGGAGAGCGGCTGTCGGCAGACCGCCGCGCCACCCTCGACCACGCGCTGGCGGGCTACTACGCACAGTCCAGGGAGCGCACCGGCTTCAGAGACTTCTACGCCTACCTCGAAGGAGAGGCCGAAGATCTCTCCAGACTGCTGAGGCCATTCGCCACCGGCAGCCTGCGCAACCTGCTCTCCGACGAGGGAGACGACCTGCTGGGCAACGAGGCGCTGGTGACCGTATTCGACCTGCGGCTGCTCGAACCCGAGCTCAGGCCCGCCGCCGCGATGGTATGCACCGAGACGGTGTGGGCAGCGGCGGCGCAGGATCCCAAGCCCCGCCTGCTGGTCGTCGACGAGGTGTGGTCCATCATGCAGCACCCGGAGGGCGCAGCCTTCATGGTGTCCATGGCCAAGCGCGCCCGCAAGCACCGCCTCGGTCTCCAGTTCATCACCAAGGACGTGCAGGACCTTCTCTCGGAGGACTCGTCCAGGGCCATTACCGGCCACTCCGGCCGGGCGCTGCTGCAGAACGCCGCCTTCAAGCTGCTTCTCCAGCAGGACGCGGCGGCGATCAGCACGGTCGGAGACGCCTTCGACCTGCCGGAGGAGCTGCAGCGCTGGCTGCTGTCCTGCCCGCGCGGGGACGGGCTACTGCTGTCGAAGGGACACCGCTTCCCGGTGCGCATCGAGGCCACGCCGGAGGAGACCGAGGTGATCGAGTGGACTCCGGGCAGGCGCTGACCAAGCGACAAGACAGGAATGAAGTGCGGGAACCAGTAGAGAACGGAGCGAACCAAATGAAACTCAACCTATCGAAGATACTCGGAAAATCCCAACCCAGGCGACCGGTGCTGCTGGCGGTGACTCCGCCCAGGACCGGAGAGCGCACGATGCTGGGCGTGGAGAACATGCTCCAGTCCATCGCCGTGCCAGAGCCGTTCTCCCTGGAGCTTGCCGGGGACATCGACGGCGTGACGCTGATGGCGCGCTGCCTTGACGACCAGGTGGTGCGCGGGCAGGTCTCCGCCCACTACCCACAGGCCGTCATCGGCGAGGTCCCCGCGGACGATGACCCGCTGCGTCTGAGAGAGGGCGAGGCGGCGTGGAGCATCACTCTCCGGGCGAGCGGACCCGAGTTCGTGCCGCTGAGGGTGTTCCGCGACGACGACCTGCTCGACCCCGGCTCCGATCCCCTCATAGCGGTGCTGGGCGCGCTCTCCAACCTCAACGCCGGCGAGCGCATAGTGGCGCGGCTGATGCTGCGCTCCATGGGCCCCGACTGGTCCCAGTCCCACCAGAAGAGGGCCCATAAGCGCGCCGTGGAAGACAGGCGGGATGGGTCCTACACCTACCAGACCAGGCCGCTCCAGACCGACGGGGCGACGATGGCCGTGCTGGGCTTGGCGGCGCTTGCGGCGCTGAGAGGCTACCTCTGGGTGCAGTCAGGAGAGACCTGGAAGGCCGTGCTGATGGGCGCGGGGATCGCAGTCGCGCTGGCGGTCGGCGGCTGGGCATGGCACCGCTGGAAGAAGCGCAACCGCGTGTTCGACCCGATCCTCATAAGAGAGAAGGTCGCGCGCATCGCCTTCGACGCCGAGGTCCAGGTGGTTGCAGTGCTTCCCGGGACCGGCGAGCCGAAGCAGGATCGCGAGCGGGCGCGTAAGCTGCTTGAGCCGGTTGCCGCCGCGTACCGCCACTACGACCACCCGGCGGGCGCGAGGTTCAATGTGAGTCGCGTGCGGCCCACGGTCCCGGGCCCTTCGATGATACACCCGTCAGGCCCCGGGCTGTTCGGTAGCCGCAGCGTGCTGGGAGTGCGCGAGGCGGCGGCGCTCTGGCACCCACCGGGAGCGAGGGACGAGACGCCGCTGGTGGAGCGCACGGGATCAAGGGTGCTGATGCCGTCGGCGAGGGGCGTCAGGGGCGGCGCCCCCGTGGGAGACACCACGGCGGGCAGGCCCAGGCCTATACACTTCCCCGACGACCTGCTCAGGCGTCATCACCTCTACGTCGCGCGCACCCGCATGGGCAAGTCCACGCTGATGCACAACATCGTCGCCCACAAGCTGAAGGAGAAGGCCGCGGGAAGGGACGGTGACGCCATAGTGGTCGTCGATCCGCACGCGGACCTGGTGGATGGGCTGCTCAGACAGGTGCCCGAGTCGCTCGCGTCGAGCGTCAGGCTCATAGACCTCGCCGACCCGCGCGGAGCGCCCGGCATCAACGTGCTCGACACGCGCGTCTTCGCAGACCGCGACCGCACCGCCGACTCGGTGGTGCGCGTCGCCAAGGGACTGTGGGACCAGTGGGGGCCGAGGATGCAGTCCATCCTGGAGCAGACGGTGAAGACGCTCCACGAGGCGAACGAGCATCCCTCCACCGGAGACGACGAGCAGCTGACCATACTGGACGGTCTGACGCTGATCTCGGACGACAAGTTCAAGGAAGGCGTGCTGGCGAAGGTGACCGACCCGTTCCTTCTCCAATGGTGGGCGAGGGACTTCGGCAAGTGGCGGCGCGAGACCCGCGCCGACGCTCTCGCCCCGGTGCAGACCAGGCTGTCGTACTACGCCTCGTCCAAGCGTGCGCGGGCCATCCTCGGACAGCCCCGCTCCACCATAGACCTGCGCCGCACCATACACGACGGCGGAATACTGCTGGTATCCACCGCGCAGGGGAGTGTGGGCAGAGACGTGGCCGCGCTGGTGGGCGCGTCGCTGCTCAACCTGGTGGACGCCGTGATACGGGAGCAGGGCAGCCTGCCGCCGGAGAAGCGGCGCGGCGCGCTTGTGGTCGTGGACGAGATGCAGTCGATGCCGGGCGTGGACTACGAGAGCATGTTGTCCGAGCTGGGCAAGTTCGGCGCGTCGTTCATTCTGGCCACGCAGAGCCTCGCCAAGCTGGACAACCTCTCGCGCACGATGCGAGACACCCTGCTAGCCAACGTCGGCTGTCTTGCCGTCTTCCAGGTGGCGGGCAGCGACGCCCGGCAGCTCGTGTGGGAGCTGGGCAAGGGCCGCGTGACCGAGGACGACATCGTGTCGCTTGCGGTGCACAACTGCTACGTTCGAGCCACCGTGGGAAAGGAGCGGATGCCCGCGTTCTCCATGATGGTCAGAAAGCCGGAGGACGGGGACGCCGAAGTCGCGGAGCGCATCCGCGCCGAGTCAGGCGACTACGTCCTGTCCGCCGAGGAGATCGCGGCGCAGCAGGCTGAGATCGCAAAGCGCGCCGACGAGTACCGCAAGGCGGTGAAGGACATCAGGGAGGGCAGGAAGCCCTCGGAGAAGGCGGACGGCGACTCCCCCGAGGAACTCGGGCGCAAGAACCAGCGCAGCAAGCACTTCCAGCCGCCCACCGGCAGGAACAGTGACGAGAGCGAACGGAAGGAGAAGGACGAGAACGGGCAGAAGTCGAATGAAGAAGAGGCAGGCGAATGAGACCGATAGAGGCGGACACGCTGAGACTTATTTCGCGCATGCCCCTCATCGACAGGCTTGAGGCGGTAGCCGTCTCCGGCCGCTCCAGGAGCGCAGTCTACAATGCCTTCGACGCACTTGAGCGCGACGGCCTTGCGGCATCCGTGCCCCACGCGTCTGATCTGATACCATCCATACGCCGGTACTTCCCCACCGCCGACGGCCTGCACAGGCTTGCGGAGGAGGAAGGATTCCCGGTGGAAGACATGCTCCGCAACCGTCCCGTGTCCGCACAGTGGCTGCGCGTCCTGATGGAGCGACTAGACGCCTTGGCGGTTATCTACCGGCTGGCCTCCGCCATATCCGGCATCGAGCATCCCATCCGCTTCCGCTGGTTCAGGGCGATGCCGATGGACGCCGCGGTCGCGCTCCGCGACGGGCGCGTGATCGCCGTCGTCAGACAGGGAACTGCCACCGACCGCACGGGATTCTCCAAGAGGCTGTGGCGGCTCGGGCAGGAGGAGCGCCCAGCCGCCGTGCTGATGCTCATGCCCGATGAGGCGCGGCTCAGGCACGCGCGCAGGCTGGTCGCCGGAGCGCCATCCATCGCCTACCTCGCGCTGGAGAGCGATGCAGCGTCCGCCGGGGCAGGAGCCGCGATCTGGCGAACACCGTCAGGGGCGGCGCTCCTCGACCTCAGGACCGCGCTGGAGCACACTGGGTCGCGAGGCCCATGGCCCGGCGATGAGACGCCGGCACGGGCATCTCTACCCGAAGCCATCGATGAGAACACGGATGAGGATTGGATGCTGCCGTCCGTGCTCAGGCCCGTGGACAAGCGCGCTATCGACCTAATCTCGGACTGGCCTTGGATGAGCCATGCCCACATGGGCGCGCTCATCGGATTGAAGCGGTCGAGGCTGTCGGAGGTCGTTGTGAGGCTCCGCGAGCTGGGTCTCGCCGTAGATGTCCCCATCGAGGGACGGCGCCGTCTCGCCGTCACCGACAGGGCGCTGGCGATGCTCGCGCGAAGGGACCGCGCCTCCGTGGGCGCAGCGAGAAAACGATGGAGTGTCACGCCCGTAGACGACGGAAAGCTGATGACCTGGCGCAACGTATCCGGCACGCGAAGCAGGCAGCTGCTTAGGAACGTCGAGCACACCGCAGCGGTACACGGCTTCGTCGCTGCGCTCGCACGGCAGGCGCGCTCGCGCTCACGGGAGATCGTGCAGCTCGACCCCCCGCGCCGCGCTTCGAGGTACTTCCACCACAACGACCGGATGCGCTCGGTACAGCCCGACGCATTCGGCATGCTGCACAGGGGCAATGCTGTGAGGCCCTTCTTCCTGGAGTGGGAGCGGCGCGCCGTGCGCCCGGTCACGATGGCCGCCCGCCTTGCGCCGTACCTACGCTACTACTCCACCCACAGACCCACGGACGATCACGGCGCGCAGCCCGACGTGCTGATCGTCTTCGACGACGACATCGCGCAGACCCACTTCCTGAGAGTGGCAAGGGAGGAGATGGCGCGCACCGGCGTCAGCGTCCCACTGCTGGTCTCCCACCGCAAACTGTTGGAGCAGGAGGGTCCGCTCGGACGAGCGTGGCTCACGCCCGGCGTGCTCGAACCTGTGCAGGCGTTCCGCGCCCCGTGAAGGCGAACTCCAACCGATAGGGCTGAAGCCATAAGGCTGTACTAGATCGACGAGTCGGAGGGATCACGCTACCACTTCCGCTCATCCCTGGGCGTGCACGCCGAGCGCTGGAACGATCTCGCACACGACATCCGGGAATGGCGGGAGGGGCTGAGAGACCGTTACGGCATACCCATCGAGCGCGAGCTGCACGCCTGCGATCTGCTGGCAGGACGCGGCAAGCTGGCCCGCATGGACGGGAACGACGTGAGGCTCGCACCTGTACACGGAGCCGAAGTCTTCACCGAGGGGCTGCGCCGCATCGAGGACGCAGCGCGCACCATAGGCGTCGTCGAGGTGATAAACGTCTGCCTGCACAAGCCGGACGTGAGGGGCCACGAGCGCGTCTGCCTCGACAGGCTGCTCAACCGCATCAACACCTCCGTCACTTCCGCCGACCGCCACGCCTTCCTCATTTTCGACGAGGGACGCGAGCGGATGATAGCCCAGCTCCACCGAAGGCTCAGGGGACGCAACCACGTGCCAAGCCGGTACGACGTCTGGGAGGACGGAGAGAAGACGAAGAACATCCCCATAGAGAGCGTAATCGGCGGCCCGTCCTTCAGAGACTCGGCGTCAGACCAACTCCTTCAGATGGCAGGCCTGATCGCCCACGCGCTGCTAAAGCAGGAGGAGGAGCCCTCCCCCAGAGTGGGGCGACAGGGCATCGCACACGCCTTCGGCATCCTCGACAAGACCTTCAACCGAAGGGCGTCGAGACGGGATCCCCAGGGTGTGGTGAGAAGGTGATGGGACGACGGATAATGGGTTATCCGCCAAAGTAAGTCATCAATAAGGAGTTAGGCAAACCCGCTCGATCTCAGAGACCGTAATAGCCGTTGAGGGCTTCCGTCAACACTTTGGAGGCGGTTTGTAGCCCGACGTTCCAAGTGCTCGACGCCGCCTTCGAAATCATTCCTCCCAGCCACTCTCGCACCTTCGGACCATAATTACTTCCGGGGGCACTAGGGTCTGCGGAAATAGCGCTCTTTAGTTCACTGAGGTCTTTATCGTTGATGTTGAACTCGCGGAGCACACTTACTAGGGAGTCAATGTCACCCTCTTGCACAGTCTCGACTCGCTGATTCACCTGTTCGCCGCTCGCTACGATATTTCGGTCACCGTAGATGTTTATGTTGAAGAGATTCCGAGCGACTTCACGCTCAACGGAGCGATTATCCAGGTCCTCAGAAGTCACATTGCTTTCCTGAAGTCCCAGTACAAAATCTAGGAGCCTATTCTTGACTTGGTCAAGAACCCCGGAGATGACGTAAGCAGGGACCGGTTGGTGTGCATCTACAAGAACCATACCTCCTGTCATCTGTATGCTATCCTGGGCGAGCATCACCATCTCCTGTGGCCACTTCCGTTGATGCGTGCTTGTTCCTTGAGCCTCCAGCGCACCCACACCATCAAAGAAGATGAGGTTCTCCGCGAACTCCCTAATTTCGTCTGGCAAATTGTAGGTAGGAAGCACCATGTTCTTCACCCCACCTTGAAAAGGGCCAGAGAACGTCCCCAGATTGGTCGGGCGAACCCTCCTGTAGCTTGGAACCTTATCCATGTCCGTGTATCCGCTAAGCTCGCTATCCACCCACTCACGAAATTCCGGTAGCCCCATGGCACTTGCGAGTATCTTTGCCTTTCTGAGTGTATTTGAAATGTCCGCTGATTCGTTTACCAGGTCGGAACGAATCTCATCTAGTAGACTCATGACTTCCACCTTTACAAGAGTAATTCCTGTAATACCTATCTTGACCAAAGCCAAGCATGAGCTTAAGTTTGCCCTTCGCTTGACCCAGAACAGCTCATCAAGTCATTTTAGCACGCGGGCTGTGACGCCTACCCGTCAGGCCCATCGCACCGGCATAATCCGCACATACCTAACAGGCTGCCGAGAAAGCGGCTTAAGGCCTCGTTTCCCATGTTGGCGCGATACAGTGGACTCACCAGTTCAACCGTCCAGGAGAACGTCCCATGATAGGCCGGCGCCATACACACCCCACCATGCTCGTCTTCGTCAAGTTCAACAAGCGGGTCCCACCCAACGATCCACAGCAGCAAATGGCGCCGGAGGGCCATAGGGCATCGTCAGGCGATGAGAGCTAGCAAGAAACGTGATCGGCTCGACTTGTACCGGTTTCCACTTAATCGCCAAGCGATACACTTAGAAAGGAATCAGAACCAACCCCGCTCGAGAGCTTGCTGTTCATCACCGCTTCCACTGCTCAAGAGTTGATCGAGATGCCACAAGAAGCGTCTGAAGGCATCTAGTGCGAAGGGATGATCGTCTAAGTGTCGCTCGAATGTAACTCTGTTCTCCGCTCTGCCTCTTGCCGACGCAAAGTTGCCCCGGATATTCGCAGACAAGCGTTTGGCCTTGCGTAAAACGACGACTT
This sequence comes from Chloroflexota bacterium, assembly GCA_009840355.1. Lineage (NCBI taxonomy): Bacteria > Bacillati > Chloroflexota > Chloroflexota bacterium. The sequence continues at coordinate 164,608 of VXNZ01000023.1, read as the reverse complement.
CCTCGATGGCAGTCACGGCGGTACTAATAGGAGTCATGTCCAGCCACTCGCACAGGAGAAAGTACTTTGAACTAGGCAACGCGAGCTTGAGGTCGTAGGCAGTCGCACTCGCTTCCTGGAACATTGTCTTGTCAAGATTAGTCTTGATTTCAACGGCAAAGTACGCCAAATTCGTCCTCGCCTGCCGAGAGTCCCTGAAGTCTTCGCTATGTGAGGCCTTGAGGAACAATGGGAGTGCCACAGCGAAATCATGGTCCTTGGAGCGGATAGTCATCCCGCCCCCATTTGTCCGGTTCAACGGGTCGGAGTCGAAACTCAACTGGGAGAAGGCATTCGTCGGCCCCAAACTCAGGCCGGTATCAGCGGTCTGGTCAGCGAATCTCCGCTTTACCAGCCAAGGCAAGAATTCTTCAAGAACCGAGTTGTCGAGCTTCAGTTGACCCCGTTGACGGTGCAGGAAGTTTTCTGAGCTGTCGAATATTAGGTCTAGATCAAGCCATTTACGGTAGCGATTGAGAGAGTCTACCAAGGGCTCTACTAACCCGTCACCCTCACCCTTGACTTGCTTGATCTCTTCTATCCAGTGATTGTATCTATCGACGGCTTCACCGACGCGAGGCTTGTCAGCATCCGGCAGGTTTCGGTTCCCCAACAGAGCTTGGAGCTTATCTGCGTGTGGTGTAGGGAGGGGCTTAGTCATGACGACACCTGAGAAAGGATCTCATCCGTCGGAAACGGAGAGGGTGACACGAGATCAATTCGCTCCAAAGCGTCGTCAATACCGTCCCGTGCATCGGTCTCGGTCAATTGACGGGTTACCGAAAGTGTCTTACTCGCAATATCGCGGGCGGCGGCCAAACAGATTCCTTCGTCTGGTATTTCCGAGGACGTGCGGAAATGCAGGATGTCTTCTCGGATCCTATTGCCGTAGCGATTGACGAACTTGCGCTCCTGACGTCGGTCGTTTTCCAGCCCGACGCCTCGGACAGCCAGTTCGGCAACTAGCTCCCCGTTGAAGAAGGGCACGCCGCGCACTGTGGATTCTCGCCCAAGCACGAGGATCAAGCGGGATTCTGGCTTCGTAACTCGCGCCATTTCACGAATCGCCAGAACCATGTCTAGCGCGTACTGAATAACGGTAAGGAATCGGTTTCCTCGGTTCTGACGGTTCGATCCAATTTCTGAAGGGGCAAGGCTCAATACATTCCAGCCGAGAGCCTCCACGGATCGACGGTATTTTTGGTGGTAATTGTGAACATTTATGTAAGGTGGCGACGTCAGTACCATATCGACCGAATTCGTTTCGGCAGGTAATGCCCTTGCATCCGCCTGATATACAACAACTGATCCACTTGACACGGGTAGCGACCGCGCCGTTTCTGCTAGGCGAAGCCAAATCCTAAAGATCTTATCCGGGCTCAAGTCCCTCTGATGGAAGTCGCATAGTACAATGAGTGCCGCCGCCAAAATACGGGAAACTCCTGGACTGGATTCGTCCCATAGCTTTGTGAGAGCAGACTCCTGCTCTGGTCGACTCATTTCCGCTGAATCCGGTTCCACGAACAATGGACCATTGCCTGGCCCGAATGCCTCGTTGAGACGACTACCCAGTGAGTTTAGCGCCGATTCCCTATTTTTCAGGCTGACACTGACTAAGGCATAGACTCGCGCGAGGATAGCGGCTGCTGGATTAATGTCGCTTCCCCACGCCGACTTCCCTAGCCGCGCTGATTCAACAAGCGAAGTGCCGCTTCCGACGAAAGGATCCATGACGATCCCCGTCTGCTGGCCATAGGCTAACAGCAACTCCTCAACCAATTGCGGTGAGAATTGACCAGCCCACGGAAGCATGTTGGTGCGCACCCGATTGGCGATGTCCAAGCTGCTCTGGGGGATAGACTCCCGGTCCAAGTAAGTCGTGGCAAATGTTTCGTTCATGAGCATATCATTGAGGCTCGCCGAATCTGCAAGATGGTGCCCTCCGTTAGTGTATCTTGGGTATGGATTCTGCCCGCGCCAGCGTCGGATTCATACAGCCTCACTCTTGTAAAGCCTGAGAATTTTGGGCGAGCGCCACCAAGCCTCATCTTACCAGCGCCAAGTATCAAAAGCCATACAACTCAGGCTTGGAAGGAAGTGCAAAACTCGGTTGACGGTGCTTTTCCTCAAAATGCTATGTGGATAACCCACGCTGAACCCGGGTTATCGCAGCGGGGGATTACATGAAAACGACCTGATTCCGGCTTTGCCCGAAAAGTAGGAACCTCACCCCTAAGGTCGAACCACAACAGATTCTCTCAAGGCTGAAGTGGCAACGAATGGGCAACGAGTCTGATTCTCAGGTGGGGACATGACCCAGAGTGAGGGTGGCTAGTTTGATGAACGGTCAATCTCATGAACCAAAGGGTCTATGTCGCAGGGCGTTTTGAATTTGTCTCATAGAGTGTCTGAGTAATTGGACCCAGGAATCGCTCCTCAACTAGGAACTGTAGCAACCTCTTCGCCTCCACTTTTTCGGAGGGGAATATGATCTTCCCGCTCTGGTCTAACTCTATCGCAGCCTCATGTCCTTGGGAGAGCAATTTGAGATATTGGGGTGAGAACTGGCTGAGCACATCGGAATCTCTGAGCAGGGCGAATCGCTTGCGGAACCACTGGTCAGCCTTGGTTGCCAGGGCCTCTGGTCTTTCAACTGCGAGGCTGTCATGATCCATTATTTCTAGGATTGCCTGTTCAGATGCCTCTTCGTAGAAATCGGCCAGTGGCAGGAAAGTATTAACTGTACGAAAATTTCGGAACATAAGCTCGCCTGTAGAATCTCGATAAACAGCCTGCAAGCTAGAGTCAAGTGTCAATCCTGGTTGCTTGTTGCTAACGTAATCGCTCCCGTCGAGAAACAGGTGAAGCCCACCGGGACGGATCACTTTTGAAGGGGTGAAGTTCTGGAACAGCAAGAGATCATCGCCTTGATCGTCGCGGGCCAATCCTACGGTTCCCTTGATGGAGTTGACTGACGCCAAGTTGTTGTCCACCCGCTCTAGTTGCGTAACGGTCAGGCTAGTTTCTCCTTGCAACCAAACTGGGAGTTCGTAGCCCGATATACGAAACCGCTCATGTCTTTCAGGATTGTACCCCGGGTCGAACTCGACGACCTCGATTCCATTGAGGAAACCATCTAACTGCCCAGTCCAGCCTTCGGCGAGTTCATTCTGTAAGTCCATTCTGAGAGGGATGTGCATCAAGCACGGCTCCTCTCGCCTCCGTTTGACGATAGCGCTTAGGTGGAAGTTTTCAAGCATTCGTGTCTCCTATGTGCAGACGGACGCCTTGAGATAGGCTAACTGTTTGAATCTCCTGCCCAGGTCGGCGCAGGTTTCTCTTGCTGATCAGAAGATAGGACACTCCAAGACTGCTCCGTACGGAGTAGAAACGGTATCCCAAGAACAGGCGCATTATCGGGTTAAAGTGAAAGGCTCCGGTCTGCGCGATGGCTATGATGATGATAGCTAGAACGAGACCGCTGGTAAGCCAACCGCTAGAAAATGTCGGACTCACTGATCTGAGAAATGGCAAGAGATAAATGAACAGATACGTCAGCAACTCTTGGTCGCGGCGTTCAAATTCCCCAATGTAAAACTGGTGTAGCCTTTCTAGACATGTACTTCAGCAACGTACCGCAGATGACGACCAACAGCACACCAACAAGAATCCATGGAACCCAACATAGCCAATACACACCCTGCTCATATTGCTGCACTCCCATAACCCAGAGTACTGGGGAGAGGGAAGTACAAACGAGGAGCATTTTGGCAAGGAAATTCATCAGGCCGAACTCTCCGGCAGGGGAGCAGGAATGGTTGGAATTAACGCCGATAGTCTAATCGAGGCCACCTGTCTATGGCTAAGCCTCTTCAACTTGACGGGGTATCGCGCGGAGATAACACCATGATGGATACCAGAGTGGGTCACCTAGGGCGTCTGGCAGTGCATCCAGAACCGCGTTCACTGCGACGTGGGGCTCGCGCGGATTACTGCCGGGAACCCTATGGTGTCCTTAGACTGCGGTTTCCTGCAATCTCGCCATCAGGTATTCCTGCGGCCTGTCTCTCTTAATGAGGAGACCTAAGACTATGTGTCTCCATTGAGGCCCATGACGGTCACCCGCCTCGCTACCTCATCTCCTTCGGGTCGAAACCACTGGGCAGGTCCCGTTCGTGCCACATCAGGATCTCGCGAAGCCCCATGCGCTCGGCGATGAGCAGCAGGAGGAACAGGTGGTCGAGGCTGGGAAGAACGCCCTTGTTGCGCCATTGCCTGAGCCGTGACGGGCTGACGCCGAGCATACGCGCAATCGCCCTCCAACTCAGACCGCTCGCCTCCTTGAAGCGTGTCAACCGGTCGGCAAAGTCCGGCGGGAACTCGAACTCGAAAGGACGGTGGACCATGCGCTGCGTTCCCACGTACTAGCCCCCCCGGTGGCCCGGGCCGAATCCCGCCGCCAGGGGCTGCTGAAGCGTCCCGACCGGCGGCAGGACCTCGTAAATATCCAGCAGGATGTAGAGTCCGCCGGGGATATGGGCTGCCAGCTTGATAAGCGCGCACAGTCCGTCCGAGCTCGGCTTCGTGCCGTTGCGCCAGCGCTGAAGCTGGCGTGAGTCCACGGCAAGACAACCGGCCAGACCGTCCCACGTCAGTCCGCTGACCTCCTTGAACCACTCCAGGCGCCGGGGGAAGTCCTCCGGCAGAAAGGTCGCGGCGAACATCAGGTGGGCTGGAGGAAGCGAGGTGCGCCTCACGATACGACCTCCAGTATGAACAGGTCATCGAAGCTCGTGATGCGGAGGACCTCCATGAGTTTCCTGCGAACCTCAGCCGACGGGCAGCGCGTGCCGCTCATCAGCTGAGAGAGGTAGCCCGACGAGATGCCGGCGAGACAGGCCAGTTCGTTCTGCGTCATGTTGAGACGGTTCAGAAGCTCCCACACCCTGTCGGGCCTGAGCTTCACCCGCGATGAAGGCTGTCTGCGTTTCACGCCGCGCCCTCCCTCTGGGCCGCCTGGGAGCCGTCCCCTGCCTCGTCTTTGTGGTAGAGGTGGGGATTGTCCAGGTAGTGGCGAGCGATGATCCGGGCGAGTATCCTTAGCCCGTCGATGCGCTGCCGCTCCTGCCTGGCTGTCAGCTTTCGCTTCCGCTTCTTACTCACGCGATCCTGTCCCTCTAATGGTGTCTGGCGCACTGTGAGGGGATAGCCTTCGGCGCGCCGGTGTTGTATACTCAACACAGTGTTAGATAATGTGTTCTGTAATCACTATCGTATCAACAGTACCCAGCTATCGACAATGCTCTGAAGCCCGTATTCGCCTTTTATTGACATATTGCTTGCTTTGATGTAACAATAATATGGCGGCAATGTAGCTGTGTTGTAACAGACGAGCCGTGCGCGGAACTGCGCGCAGGTATGACGGCAGGGGGAGAGCATCATGGTCGAGCATGACGATAGGGATGTCGCCGAGCATGGGGATATGGGAGGCAACGAGGATTTCGGAACTCTGCTCAAGCGGCTGAGGGGAGAGCTTAGCCTGCGGGACGCGAACCGGCTCTGCGGCGTCTCAGGCTCGTACCTGTCGCAGATCGAGCGTGGACAGAGGATGCCGGGGCGCAACCTCGTACTCAAGCTGGCCAAAGCATACGACGTGGACGGCGAAGAGCTGCTGAAGCGCGCAGGGCACACGGGCCAGCCGGCCCCAAACAGCAGGGAGACCCTGGACGTCGAGCGTGCCTTCCAGTACGTGCTGGCGGACCCCGACTTCCGCGTGGGCACCAGGCCCGACGGGCCGCTGTCCACGAACTCCAAGCGGTTCATAGTGGAGATGTATGAACGATTCACCGGAAAGAGGCTGCTGGAATGAGTGCAACCAGAGATGACTTCTGCCGCGAGTTGCTGGACGATGACCACGGCCGCGGCGCAATCGACCCGGAGGGCGTGGCCGCCCGGTTCGTGAGCCACTTCGGAGTACCGGGCAGGCCAACCATGCCCGTGCTGAAGGCGCTGCTTCAGGAGGCCGGTTTCGGCGCCGTGTCCGGTGCGCACCTGGACTCGATGAAGGGCGTCCACTTCGGCACGCGGGGTGGGGGCTACGAGATCTACTACTGCCAGGACATGTGGGACGGTGCTAAGGAGCACACGATACTCCACGAGACCTATGAGATCATCTGCGAGACGCTGTGCGAGCAGGTAACGGGCACGCCGTTGAGGAGGAGGGTGTGTAGGCAGGCGGACCGCTTCGCCGCGGCGGTGCTGATGCAGCCCGGAACGTTCTCCCTCATGGCGGAGGCGTCGGGGCTGGACGTGCTGGCCCTACAACGGGCGTACCGCTGCTCATACGCATCGGTGACGCTGAGACTTGCAGAAGTGGTGAGCGAGTTCCCGCTGATGACGGTCCTGTACGAGAGACACCGCGACGACGGACCGGACCCCGAGGGATGGACTGAGCCGCCCGAGCTGCGGGCGACGGTCGTGCGCCGGACGCGGGGCTTCGGAACACCCCACTCTGAGTTGCTGCGCGGGTCGCGAGGCGGCGTTCCGCTTAGGGGAAGGCGACCTACGTCCGGCTCCCTGGCCGACCGCGTGGCCGGCTCAGGCAGGGCCGAGTATGACGAGGACGGCGCGCTTGCCGCCATTGCGAGGCCGGTGATATGGAAAGGCAGGCTTGCGAAGGTGGCGGTCGTAGCCGTCCCCTATCGGCACAGAGCCGCGCTCGACCCGCAGAGGCCCACACCCGGATTCGGCAATTCGATACGTGGGCTTGCGGCTTCGGCACCCTGGTAGTCGAGGGCATGGTGTGGTAATATCAAGAGTAAGACAGCGTACTACTACAACAGGCAAAAAGAGAGATCATGCCCACCAAGCGCAGGAACACCGCCACCATCACCTTCTCGCTCTCACCGGAAATGGCGCAGGAGCTGAGGGAGGTGGTCAAGGAGGAAGACCGCACCGTAAGCGAGCTTCTCCGCGAGGCCATCCGCCTCTACATGGAGGAACGCGAGTGGCGAATACGGGAAAGAATGGAAAGGCTCAGGTCCCGGCAGAAGGGACAGGAACAGGAGTGAACAGAGAGGAGATTCGTATGAACGATATGACCGACCTCACCCCAGTGGCCCTGTATGCAAGGGTGTCCAGCGACAGGCAGGACGTTGACCTGTCGGTGTCCGCGCAGCTTCGAGCGCTCAGGGAGTACGCCGAGAAGAACGGCTACCTGGTCGCACGCGAGTACGTGGACGAGGCCGAGAGCGGACGCATAGCGGACAGGCCTTAGTTTCGAAAGATGCTGGACGAGGCCGGCAAGCCAGAGGCACCGTTCAAAGAGATTCTCGTCTGGAAATTCTCCCGCTTCACCCGCAAGAGGGAGCACGCCGTCGCCTTCAAGTCCATGCTGAGGCGCAGAGGCGTCCGCGTCGTATCCATCACCGAGCAGGCGGACGACACCCCCACCGGAAAGCTCCTTGAGGCCATCATCGAGTCTGTCGATGAATTCTACAGCGAGAATCTCGCGCAGGAGGTTACAAGAGGGTTGCGGGAGGCGTCATCCAGGGGATTCTGGATGACGACCTATGCCCCCTACGGATACAAGAGAGTCCACGTCCAGGATGGGGTCAAGAAGCGCCCCAAGCTGGAATTGAATCCGCCCTATGACGCCATGGCGCGACGCATCTTCGACATGGCGCTACAGGGAAAGAGCACCCTGGACATCGCCAGAACCCTCAATGCCGAGGGCATACCCACGGTCAACGGCAAGAAGTGGGTCAAGACCACAATCTATTCCATGCTCCAAAACGAAGCGTACGCCGGAGCTGTGGTCTGGGGAATCAACGCCAAGGACGGCGCGCCGCCCGTGCGGGTAGAAGACGCTCACCCCGCCATCATATCCAAGCGGGAGTTCCACAGGATAAAGAAGATGCTCGGTTCCCGCGCACCTAGGAAGGTGAACCCCCGCCGTGCATCCAGCCCCTACCTGCTCAGCGGTATTCTCAAGTGCGAGACCTGCGGTAAGGCGATGACCGCATCTGAGGCCAAGAGCGGCAAGTACACCTACTATGTCTGCCAATCCTTGCTCAAGCGCGGCAAGGCCGTCTGTGAGACGCCCAGGCTCAACGCAAGGAAGATCGAGAAGGTCATCATTGACGAGCTTCGCGCCAACATCCTCACCGAATCCAACATCCGTGGGCTGGTGAAACTGCTTGACGAGGAGATGGATGGGGTGGCGCGAGAGCAGCGTGAGAGGCTGGAGGGCATCGAGGAGGAGCTTGAGGACGTGAAGCGGAGGCTGGGTCGCATCTGGCACGTTATAGAGACGACGGACATAGAGATTGCTGACGCCTCTGACCGCATCAAGGAACACCGGGAGCGCAGGGAGAAGCTGGAGAGCGCCGCTGAGAAGGCGAGGGCGCTGCTTGCCGAGCGTCGGGTGATGCTCGACAGCGCCGATGTCATCGCCACCTTCGCAGAGGAGATGAGCGAGTTCCTCAAGACCAGCGAGCTGACCGAGACCAAAGCCTTCGTCCACTCCTTCGTCAAGGAGGTCGCGGTCAGACCCGGCAGGGCAGCAATCGTCTACACCATACCCACCCCTGATGATAGTCCTATGGTGGGAGCGGACTCCGCCGAGTTGGCCCTAAATGGCGGAGTTCGCAGTTCAGTACGTTCTGGTGGGGAAGGGGAGACTCGAACTCCCACGCCTTGCGGCACATGATCCTAAGTCATGCTCGTCTGCCAATTCCGACACTTCCCCACGGAGGAGAGGGTACAGGCGGCTGCGCGCCTGATGTATGTAGCCCGATGTATGTAGATTATAGCACAGGGCGAATGTGCACTCCCACGACGGTGGCTCTATGTGGTGCGCATGCATGGCATGGTGTGTATGCGCATTCGAGGCGATTGGCGGGTTGGTCGTAGATGATGCGCCAGCCGTTTAGTACATCGCGTCCCAGTATTGACGGTAGCAGCCGTCGCTTGAATTCGCGTGCCCGTAAGCGCTGCTCGATGGTCGGATAGAATCTCCTTGCGTCGCTTGGATACGCTTCTTGAAATGGTTCGTCCGCTATGCATCATTGCTATACATCATTATGATGGCGCAGGCTATGATGGCGCAGGCTGTCCCGTCCGCCGAAACACGCGCCTACCGCATCGCCGCCAGCACCTTGCGCCGCAATCCGCGCGGTGTGCTTTGTTCGATGACTAGGTCTGTGGCGGCGTGGAATGATAGGAAGCTGCGCATTGCGACGGCGATGTCGGCTACTATGGCGTCGTCGGGCTTGATGCCCGGCTCGAGGTAGATGTGCTTGAGGCGCAGCGTAGCGTCCTTGCGCTCTAGCTTCGGGTCGAAGCGGCCGATAAGCTCGCCGTTGCGCAGTATCGGCAGGCAGAAATAGCCCCACTCGCGGATTGGTGCAGGCTTGTACGCCTCGAGGATTTGGCGGAATCCCCAGAATTGCACATCGCGTCCCTTCGCCCAGAATAGACTGTCGAACGGCGACAGGAATGTCGTGCGCTGCGGTGACATTTCGCCGTCTGCGGCGCGCTCTAGCAGAGACAGATTCGCGCGATGTACGACCTGTGCGGCGACCGTGCCATCGGGCATATGCACATCCACGCCGACCAGCGTGCCCTCGTCTAACATGCGCTGCACAAGCGGCTTGGCGGGCGTGCGCTTCATGTGAAAGTAGTCCGGAATCTGCATCGGCGAGCAGACGCCGAGCGCCCGCGCGGACTTGTCAAGCAGCGTCAGGTACGCCTCTTCCTCGCTTGGCGGCGTGGTGTCCACCCAGCACGGCAATACGGTTTCCGTGATGCCGTAGATGCGCTGGAAGTTGACACGATTGGCGATGGTGAGTTCGCCGGTGTTGTACAGATGCTCCAGCGCGACTTTCGCGGGCTTCCAATCCCACCATGTGCCGCGTCTGCCGTCCGTGCGCTCGAAATCGGCGGACCGCGCCAGCCCATGCTCTCGCACATGCTGCATCACGGCGTCCAGCGTCTCGATATTAGCCGGGTCTTCCAGCCACTCGCGCCGCCGCTTGCCTAGCGGATTGGCGTGCCGGCGCATCGTAGGGATGGCGAAGCGGTACAGCGTCAGTGGAATCACGCAGGCCGCGTGCATCCAATACTCGAACAAGCGGCGCTCATTGCCGTTGTCGCCGCCGTCCGTGTCGGAGTTTATCGTGCCCTCGCCGAAAATCAGCCTGTCGAATTCTGCGGTATCGTACGCGCCGAGCCTGCTCCACAGCGCGACATACTGGCTGCGGCGCACCATCTGCAGCGTATCGAGCTGCACCCATCCCACGCGCTCGACCGTATCGTAAATCGCATCGGCATCCGGCGCGCCATCCGCCAACGGCGCATCAAGCTGCTGCGCATGCAGCACAACGGCGCGCGCAGCGGATAGTGGTAGCGGCGATGTGTATGTGTGTTTAGACATGCATTATATGGTAATGGCAACGGGGAGCGGGTGTATAGGTGTTTCTGTATGTATGAGCCTGCCGGTGTCAAATTCTACACTTGACACCGGCAGGCTTGAGGGATTGCGATTCACAAGAATGGCAGGCGAACCCAAATAATGACCACAAATTTTCAGGCCTGCGCCGTCAATCAGCGGGCGAATGGGCTTTGACATTCTCAAGTGCTGACGTATGCTCTACAATGGCGGTGCGCAGCAGTTGCGAGACGGCAGGTTGTGAGACGGAAAGTTACGTCAGAGCCTGCGGTGTCACTTACATTCAGGCGATATGCGGTAAGGGAGTTCACCGATGCGGCAGTATAGGATTGTAGAGGAAGCCTTGACGGACAAGGCTGTGCTCCTTGGATTTTTGTATCGCGTAGGGTCTCGCAATGACGGTGTGCTTGGCGACCGTTTGAAAATGCAGAAGCTCACATTCCTGTTTTGCCACGAACTATTCAAACAGAGAATCAAGGCGTTGAACTATATCTTCTTCACATATAGGTGGGGACCCTTCACGAAAGACTTGTACGAAGCCGAAGCGGACTTCGAGCAGGCCGATCTCATGCACCGAGAGGGGCGGGTATTCTCGCTGACTGAGACGGGTGTGAAGTGGGGACAGTCCATCTACGACGCACTCGGAGGTGCCCCCTACAACTGTGAGATTGTGGAGACAATGGATGCGATTGTCGATAGATTCTCTCGCAATTCCACGCAGACGCTGGTGGATTACAGCCGCGCGATGAACATCACGCCCATCGGTTGGCACGAGACAGAGCAATTAGACGAACTGCCACTGCACTTGGATTTGACCGCCGTCGTGGACGAAGAAGAGGCAACTGCAATAATAGAAATAGACAGAGGACTGCTGGACAGCTTCGCCATGGCATTGGCGTTTGGCGCACGGTTTCAGGCGGTTCCGGCAATTTGAACAGCACACGCCAATCCTACGCCATCAGGATAATCGATTCACTGCAAGCTGACATCGACAACCCGCGATTTTGGCGGCGCAGACACCCGCGTTTGCAACGACGGTTCAGGCTGGTGCTGGATATGCTATCCACCGATCCCTATGCTGCCGCTCGCTCGGAGCGATTGCGGCATGACTTCAGTGGATTGCGCTCCGCCGTGCTTGTGAACCAGTGGCGGCTGATTTTCAATGTCTACGAAGAGTGCCGCAGGGACGGCTTCCAGGACAACAATCCGATAGACTGCTGTCGTAACGAAGTGGATACGCTTGTCAATACGGTGAACGTAATCGAAATATCCGACCACTACGCTTAAGCCTTACTTATCACTTATTCATCGAAATGGGCCGTAATATCCTGACTCACTCCCATACTAGTCTTCCCCAATCAAGGGGAAGGGACGATTGAATTAGCGCATTCTCCAACTCGAAAGCAGGTCTTCCTTGCAGGCGGTTATTCTTTGCCCTACTTGCAGGCACTTGAACTCGCCGGATAGCGAGTTTTGCGATAGGTGTTGGCGTCGCCTGTCGGGCAGCAGCGCCGTCAGCCGCGATGAGGCGGAGGCGTCCGTTCTGCAATGGATGCGCCGCCGTCGGATGCTGCGATGGGCGCGTTGGAGTGTTGCCGCCGCGCTGTTCGTTGCCCTGTGCGCCGGCATTGCGAACTACTACGGCGCATTCGAGCGTCCTCTGCCTCCGCCGTCATCCGGCATCAGCGCGATCGCCGGCGCGGACGACTGGCCGATGTTCCTGCGAGACCCGCTTCACTCTGCCGCCGCAGATGTCTCCACAACGCCGCAAGGCGCGCTGAAGTGGCGGTTCGACACCGACATGCCGATGTTCTCGTCCCCGGCGGTCGTGGACGGTCGGCTGTATCTCGGCTCCGGCGACGGCCGCGTGATCGCGCTGGACGCCGACACGGGCGCGCTGCTATGGGAGCATCCCGTAACCGGACCTGTCGATTCGTCGCCGGCGGTGGCGGGCGACAGTGTGTTCATCGGGCTGCGCGACGGCCGCGTACTGTCGCTGCACAAGGACACCGGCGCGCGGCAGTGGGAGTTCCCCACGGGCGGCATATTCGCCACCTCGCCGGTGGTGCTGGAGGGCATCTTGTACATCGGCAGCGGCGACGGCAAACTGTACACGCTGGACGCGCAGACCGGGCAGGTGCGCTGGGAATACCAGACGAACGGGCACATCGCGTCCGACCCGGCGATAAACGACGACATCGTTGCGGTGCTGTCGCAAGATAGCTACCTGCACATCGTGGACAAGCACACTGGCAGAAAGCGGCTAGACTACCACACCAAGTTCGCGCGCGGCTCGCCTGCGCTGAGCGGCGATTGGGTGTACACGGCAGACCAGATAGGGCTTGTTACGGCGATAGATTGGCACAAGCGCGAGGTGCCGTTCGAGAAGAATGTGCGCTGGTTCCGGACGCAGCTCTGGGCGTGGGGTGCGCTGCGCGAACTGCCGCCGCTGAAAGGCTTGGCGTGGGCGGCGTTCGTGCCGGGCAGCATGGTAGCTTCGCCAATCGTTACGGAGGATAGGCTGTATGTCGCGGCGGCGGAGGGGGAGGTGTATGCGCTTGACAGGGAGACAGGCGATGTGCTGTGGACATTCGAGGCGGACGGCTACTTCCTGTCCGCGATGACGCTGGTAGGCGAAGGGCTGTTCATCGGCGACCGGTTCGGCACGCTGTACGCCATAAGCGCCGACACCGGCGAAGAACTATGGCGCTACAAAACCGGCGCGCCCATTGGCTCAACGCCCGTAGCCGCGAACGATATGCTGTATTTCACGTCCGAAGACGGAACGCTGTACGCGCTAGAGTAAGAACTGACATCGATGTACAGGACAGAGTGGATGTATAGAAATTGCCCCTCTTGGCTACTTAGTGTATGTTAGGTGTATGACTCGCACAAATGTGGACATTGACGATCAGGCGTGCGCCGAAGTAATGCGGCGTTATCACCTCGCCACCAAACGCGAGGCGATAAACTTCGCGCTGCGAACGCTTGCAGCCGAAACCCTATCGGTACAGGATGCTCGCTCACTTCGAGGAAGTGGTTGGGACGGCGACCTCGACGCCATGCGCTCCAGTCGTTCGCTATGATTTTCATCGACACTTCAGCCTGGGTGGAGTTTCTTAGGGATGCGGGTTCCCCTGTATGCGATCTTGTCGATGAACTGCTGGCAAACGAAATCGCAATATGCGACGCTGTAAGGATGGAGGTGTTGGCAGGTGCGCGAGACGAGTCACACCTGACGAGCCTACGGCGGCTGTTGGCGCGCGCGAAAACTATACCAACACAGTCTACGGATTATGATGCCGCCGCCGTCCTGTATCGTCGCTGCCGAAGGCAAGGCGAGACCGTCCGTAAGTTGATTGACTGTCTCATTGGCGCCGTAGCTATACGCGCAGGCTTGCCGATTCTGCACAGCGACGCAGACTTTGAAACGCTGGCGCGTCATACGGAATTGCAAGTCCATCCTTCTGCGTCAGAGCAGAGCGTGTAGCGCGCGCAGGGTCTCGGCGTTTTCTTCTAGCGTGAAGCCGTCCGCCTTATACTCTTGTATGCCGCTCATTCCGTCCACCGCACCGATGTCGGCGGTCCGGCGGATTGTCGCCATGTCTTCTTCGACTGTCGGCAGCAGGTTCTTGCCGCTTAGCTTGGAAAGCGACGCCGCCAAGCCGTAGCCGCCCCAGTTGGACACGCTCGCCAGCACTAGCTCGGACACCTCCGTTACGCACGGCTCTTTCACCAGCGATTCGACGGTCGTTACCTCATTGGCGACATTGCCCATGCCTATCTCGTTGCCGCCGTCGCCGATGCCCACCGTGCGCTCGTGATGGCGGAACAAGTAGTCAGCGCGCGCGGTGTACTGCGAGATGTCGCGCCCGCGCATGTTGCGATACTTGCGGTCGTGCGTGAAGCCGCAGCGTTCTATGGCGATGATGACGGACGGGTCGTGCTCGGATATGAGTTGCTGCGCGAACGCCTCGCTCTCCGCGTCGCCCGCGATGGGGAAGTCGATGACACTCGCCGCGTTGCTCTTCGTGCCTTCCATCACCGCCGTGCCGTATGAGTCGGTAACATAGGCGACATTGTAGCCGAGCTGCTCGAGCGCGTTGCCGATGGCGATTGCGCCGGGCGGCCCGTCGGTCTCGATTAGCCCGGCGTCGAGGATGTAGAAGCCGGTTACGATGAAAGCAGTGCCGGGGTTATCCAGCACAAACTGCGCGGCGCGGTCGCAGAAGTCCGCCGGCACATAAGGGCGCAGGTGGGAGATGCCCCTGCGGTCGTTGTCGAGGATGATGTCTTCGATGGTCATGGCGTTTTACTCCACTTCATCAGCTTTGTCGTCTTGCTGTAATACCGGAAGTTTTGGGTTGCCGGATAGAATCGGGTGTTGCGATTCTATGCTGTCGAGTTCGTCCAACACGGCGCGTAACTCTTGGCGCAACGAAGGATCACACTGTCTTATAGATAGGATCAAATTCTCCACGGCTTTGTTGGCTTCGTTTATATTGGTGAGCGTTCCATCTATCTTGACTCTCGCAAGCGCGGACGAATCAGCGTAGCCTGGCATAAGTTGCTTTTTGACGAGATTGCTATGCCCGCTGAACCTACGAGGTATTTGAATGCCGTGAAAAAGTTCCTCCACAGATACTGGACGAAACATCGTGAGTAGTGCCTCTTCGTTAGGAACTGGCACAACAATCATTTTCACACCTAACCGTTCCAGCCTCTCCCTCTTATTCTCACTCGGAGCTCTGGTTACCTGCACCTCGACTACGGTGACGGGGCGATGGTCGGAATCATAAACCGCTATGTCCGGCACCATTCCGGCAATCGGCGTCAACTCATCGGGAATGGCGATGCGCCCGCCTTCGGGAACACTTATGTGTTCGTACTCATTGGATGATGTTGTTTTCAGGAAGCATCCTCCTGCACTGAGCCTATCCCAAATGAGCGCTACGGCATATTCGTGCAGGTACGACACGGGGTGCTCAGGCGTTCCGACATTCTTTGTCCATTTCGACATTGTTGTTTCCTGATATGCTCTGCTGTTCACCAGTGTGAATTCAGATGTAAGCCTAAATCACCGCCAAATCCTCATCCATCTTATCAGTGATGAACATGTGCCCCGGCGCGTGCGTAATCATCAGGGGCGGCTTGGCGTTCATGGCGACGGCTTGCGGGGTTACGCCGCATGCCCAGAACACAGGCACCTCGCCGTCTTTGAACTCGACCGGCTCGCCGAAGTCGGGCGCGTAGATGTCGCCGATGCCGATAGCTGCCGGCTCGCCGACATGCACCGGCGCGCCATGCACTGCGGGGAAGCGCGACGTTACCTGCACCGCGCGCACGACCTGCTCCTGCGGGATGGGGCGCATCGACACGACCATCGGCCCGCTGAACGCGCCCGCCGATGCCGCGTCGATGTTGGTGATGAACATCGGGACATTCGTGCCGCAGGTCATGTGGCGCATCTCCATGCCGACTCGCATCAGCGCCGTCTCGAACGAGAAGCTGCAGCCGAGCAGGAACGACACGAGGTCGTCGCGCCAGAACTCGCGCAAATCGGTGATTTCGGCGGTCAGCTCGCCGTGCTCATAGACGCGGTAGAGCGGCAGGTCGGTGCGGATGTCCGCGCCGGGGGCAAACTCGCGCGGCTCGACTTCGCCCGCTTCCACCACTTCGAGCAGTGGGCAGGGACGCGGGTTGCGCTGGCAGAACAGCAGGAAGTCGAAGGCGAGATCGCGCGGCAAGATGGCGAGATTCGCCTGCACATGACCGGGCGCCATGCCGCTCGTGGGCTGGACTAAGTCGCCGTCGCGCATCATACGGCGCAGGTCGGCTGGGTTTTCGGGCAGGGCTGTGAGTGTCATGGTTTGCTTCCTTTCTATGTAATTTACATCGATGGACAGGATGGGGAGGATGGGATTGTTTCGCAGTATAGCACTTGGGGACTGCTCTCGGAAGAACAGCCCCCAGTACCCATATTATGTGCGCCAGTGTGCGCCTAGTCCGTCTGACAGGCTATTTATTTGCCTGACATGTTATAGATTATGGCGTCTCGAAGCGGCCGGTTGAGGTTATCGTGCCATCTTCGATCATCCAGATTTCGATGGTGTTGAACACATCGCCGTTCGCGTCGAAGTCGTGCGAACCGGAGACGCCTTCGTAGTTGATGTCCTCGCCAGCCTGTATCAGCTCGATGGCGTAGGCGAACTCGCCCGGTCCGACGATAATGCCGGGCGGCGCTGCGACCTCACGCAGCGCGTCTCGCACGGCTTCGGACTCGTAAGTGCCTGCCTTCTCCACCGCGAGCGCGATGATTGCCATCGCATCGAACGCCTCGCCGCTGAACAAGCCCGGCTCTTCGCCGAAGCGTTCTTGCGACAGGTAGTTGTACAGCGCCTTGGAATCGCTCTCCTCGCCGCCGGGTGCGGTGCCGTACATGCCGTTCAGCCCTTCCTGAGCCAGGTTGTCGAACATGTCCTGGTTTTTCGTGCCGTCCACGAACAGGAATGTGTCGATTAGTCCGCCTTCGATTGCCTCGCGCAGATACACCTCAGCCGCTATTGGGTAGCTCATGGCTACCAGCACATCGGGGCTGTCTGCGGTGGCGTTCTCGAGTTCGGACAAGTATGTAGGCAGTTCGTCTTCGTGCGGTACCTGCGCGGTAACCGTGCCGCCCGCAGCCTCGAAGTGCTCGGTGAACACGCGCGACAGACCTTCGCCGTACGGGTTGTTGATGTAAATAGTCGCCGCAGATTCGTAGCCAAGTTCGTGCGCCAGCCGCGCCAGAATGACGCCCTGCGCCGCGTCTGACGGCGCGGTGCGGAACACGTAGTCGCCGTCTTCCAACACGCTGATGGCGGGCGATGTGCTCGCCGGCGACATTAGTATGGTGTTGTTGGGGATGGTAACGGACTGCGCTACAGGGATGGTAACGCCGCTGGATAGCGCACCAACGATAGCCTGCACGCCTTCTGTCGTGATGAGACCGCGAGCGGAGTCAGTCGCGACCTGCGCCGAGCTGCCGCTGTCGCGATGCACAGGCTCTACGGGCCTGCCAAGAACGCCGCCTGCGTCGTTGATGAGCTCGGCTGCGAGGTCGGAGCCGTTGCGGATTGCGGGTCCGTAAGGCGCGAGACCGCCGGTGTAGGAGAACAGGGTGCCAATCTTGATGGGATCGCCGGACGGACCCATCATCATGGGTTCTGGCATCATCATAGGTTCAGGCGTAGGAATGGCGGATATGGCAGCCGCCACGATAGCCTCGACTTCACTGGCGCTGAGCGGCTCGGGCTGCGACTCAACCGCATCCATCACCGCCATCGACACCAAATCTTCGATGTCGTCGCCGGACAGCGAGTCTTCCTGCGCCATCATAACCGCGCTCTCGACCATTTCGCCGATTTCGGCAGCGTCCGCGCCTTCGGGGACAGCGTCCTCGACCGCCTCTTGCACCATCATAGCAATCTCTTCTGCAGACGGTCCGGCGGGCGCCGGCTCAGGCATCATCATAGGCTCGGGAGCCGGTACATTCGCCACTTCTTCTTGAATGATTGCACGAATCTCGTCAGCAGACGGACCCGCAGGCGCCGCCGGAGCCGCCGGAGCGGGCTGACTGCAAGCCATAGCCAGCAGCGCGATAGCGCCGATGAGCATTGCAAGAGCCGTGAATCGCTTGTGCTTCGCCAACATTAAGCATCCTCCCAATTGCGCTGAACGCGCGATTAATGATTGCACATCTTCCGAGACTGTCATTAGTGGCAATATATGCTTTATACCCTAATAATACCACGCCCGCATTATCCCTGAAACACGAGTGGCTGACAACATATTTTTCAATCCCCTGCCTCCGATCCTACCCATCCTGTCCATCCTATTAAGTAGCCCCGTTAAGTAGCCCCGTCATGGGCGCAAACGCGGTTGACAGTGTGTTGCGCCTGACATATTATCGCCCGCATGTACTCCGCTCATATTCGCCATCAAATCAGATGGCGAATTACTAGCAAATCGGGCGGCAAGCGGCGCGACGCATAGGAGGAAAATGCGATGCAGTACGACTATATCGTTATAGGCGCAGGGTCGGCGGGTTCGATTATGGCGACCAGGCTATCGGAAGACCCGAGCAAGTCGGTGCTGCTGCTGGAAGCAGGACCCGACTACGCGGAGATAGACCAGCTTCCCGACGAAGTGCGCAACGGCTATGCAACCGGCATCGATGTGATGACCAGCGACCACAATTGGCAGTTCTGGGGGCAGCCCACGCCCATCGCGGACCAGATGATGGTGCCGCGCGGCAAGGTCACCGGCGGCTCTAGCGCCATCAACGGGCAAGTGTTCCTGCGCGGCATGCCCGAAGACTACGACTCCTGGGCGTCGCTCGGCAACGACCAGTGGTCTTATGAGAAGATTCTGCCATTCTTCCGCAAGCTCGAAACGGACATGGACTTCTCCGACGACTTCCACGGCACGGAGGGCCCGATTATCGCGCACCGCTTCAAGGATCCGACGACCTGGCCACCCATGCAGACTGCGTTCTACAACGCGGCAAAGGCAGAGGGCTTCCCGGACGGGCCGGACCAGAACAACCCCGATGTTACAGGCATAGGCCCCACGCCGTACAACAACCCGAACGGCATTCGCTGGAGCACGAACATCGGCTATCTAGGCATGTCTCGGCATCGGCTGAACCTGACGATTCGCCCGAACTGCACCACGCATCGCATCATCGTGGAGAACGGTCGCGCGACAGGCGTCGATGTTGAAAGCGGCGGCGAGCGGTTTGTAGTAACCGGCGACGAGATTGTTCTGAGCACCGGCGCGATCGCGTCTCCACAGATACTAATGTTGTCCGGCATCGGTCCCGCCGAGCATCTGACCGAGATGGGCATCCCCGTGGTGCACGACGCGCCCGGCGTTGGGCAGAACCTGCGCGATCATCCCGTCGTCTGGGTTACATGGCGCACCAAGCCCGAAATCGACTTGGAAAGCCTGGCGCTCGCACCGCGCAGCCAACTGATGCTGCGCTACACCGCGACCGGCTCCGACCTGCGCAACGACATGAAAATCACGATGTCGAACTTTGCCACAGCGCGCGTCGATAGAGGCGGGCATCGCATGGTGCCGGTCGGCGTGCGAATGTCCATCATCCTAGACCTCGCCGTAGGCTCGGGCGAGCTGAAACTCGCCTCTGCGGACGCCAATGTGCAGCCTTCGCTGTTCTACAACTACTTCGCCGAAGAATTCGACCGGCAGCGCTCGCGCGAGGGCATCCGCATGGCGCTGAAGCTGATAGAGCATCCGGACTTCAACGACATCATCGAAGAGCGCATAGAACCGCTGGATGCGGACTTGGAATCGAACGACGCGCTGGACCAGTACATGATGCGCGAGGCGACGACGGGTCAGCACATATCCGGCACTTGCAAGATGGGCCCCGCGTCCGACCCGATGGCGGTCGTGGGACAGAACGGCCGAGTGCACGGCATAGCGGGCTTGCGCGTAGTGGACGCATCCATAATGCCCGACTGCATCCGTGCCAACACAAACGTAACAACCATGATGATAGGCGAGCGCATAGCCGACATGGTGACGAGCGGGAGCTGACATGGATATAAAGGATTAGCGGGATACTATCCTGTCCATCTCCTCCATCCCTTCCATCGATGTAAAGTAAGTTGAGGTGCGTTCATGAGGCTTGAAGGCAAGGTTGCGATTATTACGGGCGGCGCTAACGGCATGGGCGCGGAAGAGTGCCGCATTTTTGCGCGTGAAGGCGCTAAAGTCGTCATCGCGGACATACTCGAAGACGAAGGGCGGCAGCTCGAAGCGGAGATTGCCGAGTCCGGCGGTGATGCTGTGTTCGCGCGGCTCGATGTTACGGACGAAGACAACTGGAACGCGGTCGTCGCCGATTCTGTGGCGCGCTACGGCAAGCTCGACATTCTGGTGAACAACGCAGGCATTGGCAGAGGCAGCGGCCCCGATCCTTTGAGCGTGGACGCTTGGGACGCGCTGATGAACATCAACGCCAAAGGCGTGTTCCTCGGCATGAAGCACGCCATACCCGCGATGAAGAACGCGGGCGGCGGCTCCATAGTGAACATATCGTCCATCAGCGGCATCGTCGGGCAGAAGCAGGTTCACATGGGCTACAACGCATCCAAGGGCGCGGTGCGTATCGTCACCAAGTCGGCGGCGGTGCAATACGCGCAAGACGGCATCCGCGTGAACTCCGTGCATCCGGGCTTAATGCCGCCTATGCTCACATCAGCGGCGAACACGCCGGGCATCCGCAGCGAAATGCTCGCCGGCATACCGATGGGCAGAACCGGCGAGCGCGAAGAAGTGGGCTACGCCGTGCTGTTCTTGGCGTCCGACGAGGCGTCGTACATCACCGGCGCAGAACTGGTCGTAGATGGCGGCTGGACTGCGACATAAGCAATTGACATGTATATACAGGATTAACGGGATACTATCCTGTCCATCCCCTCCATCGATGTAAAGTGAGTTGAGGTGCGCTATGCGGCTTGAGGGCAAGGTTGCGATTATTACGGGCGGCGCGAATGGGATGGGCGCCGAAGAGTGCCGCATTCTCTCGCGCGAAGGCGCTAAAGTCGTCATCGCGGATGTAATGGAAGACGAAGGGCGGCAGGTCGAGGCGGAGATTGCCGAGTCAGGCGGCGATGCCGTGTTCATGCGGTTGGATGTTACGGACGAAGACAACTGGAACACAGTCGTCGCCGATACGGTCGCGCGCTTCGACAAGCTGGACATTCTGGTGAACAACGCGGGCATCAGCGGCTCGCACAATCCTGACACTATGAGCACCGAGGCGTGGGACACCTTCATGGACATCAACGCGAAGGGCGTGTTTCTGGGCATGAAGTGCGCCATACCCAAGATGAAGAACGCGGGCGGCGGCTCTATCGTGAACATATCGTCCATCAGCGGCATCGTCGGGCAGCAAGGCAATCACATGGGGTACAATGCGTCTAAGGGTGCGGTGCGCATCGTCACCAAATCGGCGGCGGTGCAGTACGCGCAAGACGGTATCCGTGTGAACTCCGTGCATCCGGGCGTCATGCCGCCGATGCGTTCATCAAGTGCGGCGCGAAACCCGGACGCGCCAAGCCCTCTGCTGGACCATGTTCCGATGCGGCGTGTCGGGCTGACATCAGAGGTCGGCAACGCGGTGCTGTTCTTGGCTTCCGACGAGGCGTCCTACATCACTGGTGCAGAGCTTGTCGTGGACGGCGGATTGACAGCGACTTAGGCAGGCGGCAGGCGTACAAGTAGAGCGGTAGTTGAGGCAGTAGTTGAGATTGAGGGGATGGCCTGGGGCAGGCAAGAGCGCCAAATAGAGAGGGTGGCGACGTGCGAGGTGTCATAGCCATTGTCCTAGTTGTGGCGGCAATGCTCTGCCTGTTGGGATGTGGTTTGCTGAGCAGCGCTGTAAGTGGCACGATAACTTACGACGGCGATCCCGTAATACCGGATGGTGCAGTAGTGACAGTGCAAGTGCGTGATGTTTCCTATCAGGACGCCGCTTCGACGCTGATCGCCTCTCAGTCAATCGAAAATCCTGGGCGCTTTCCAATAGACTTCTCAGTGCCATACGAACCGGATGACATCGACTCTCGGGCGATCTACGGCCTGCAGATCAGCATCAGACAGGGCGACAGCCTCATATTCGTCAATGACACCGCGTTCGACGTGCTAACACGCGGCAACCCCAAGCGAGGCGTGGACGTTTGGGTGGTGGCTGTGGGCAGATAGTTCAAGACCTACTTGCCGGTTGTCCCATGATATACTGCCAACTGACATAATCGGCATGCCAATTACACTATGCGAAGGAGCGGGCGATGGAAGCCAACGGTACAGCGGTCACGACCAACAACGAACTTGCACAGATGGCACACCTGATGCGGCGCGCGGGCTTCGGCGCGAGTCGCGGCGAATTGGACGCGCTCTTGGCGAAGGGCTACGAAGCCGTCGTGGACGACCTAGTGAACCCGGAACGCCTGCCGGACATGGACGAAGACATTCTCGACAGATACTTCGGCGGCGAAGGATACCCTATCCACGCGAGTATCTGGATGTTCCGTATGCTCAACTCGCAGCGCCCGCTGCAAGAGAAGACCGCGCTGTTCTGGCATCATGTCTTCGCCACAGGCATCACCAAAAACCAGCATGTCATGTCCGCCGTGAACCAGATAAACACCTTCCGGCGCGTGGGCATGACCGACATGCGCACCATATTGCTGGAACTCGCCAAAGACCCGGCGATGATTTTCTGGCTGGACAACAACGAGAACCATAACGGCGAGCCGAACGAAAACTGGGGACGCGAACTGCTTGAACTGTTCTCGATGGGTGTGGGCAACTACACCGAGCATGACATCAAAGACGCCTCACGCGCGTTCACCGGCTGGACATTCGAGCAGCCGATACCGCTGTACCCGCACGGCTACTACCCCGCGCCGTTCAAGTACATCGAAGAAGACCACGACGAAGGCGACAAGACTTTCCTGGGGCAGTCCGGCAACCTCAACGGCGAGGACATCATCGACATCATCGTGCAGCAGCCCGCGACGGCGAGGTTCATCGCGCGGCACATGTACAACTTCTTCGTCGCGGACGAGCCGCAAGTGCCATCGTGGAACACCGTGCCGCCGCGCGACCAAGACGCAATCAACACGCTCGTCGCCGCATACCTGCAATCCAACGGCGACATCCGCGCGATGCTCAGCGCCATGTTCAACTCGGATTTCTTCAAAGAGGCGCGCTTCAAGAAGGTAAAAAGCCCAATCGAGCTGATAACCGGCGTGATAAAGCTAGTCGGCACATACCGCGAGCCTGCGCCGGGTCTGGTCTCCTACTCCGGCACGGCAAAGCTGATGGGACAGCAGCTGCTCGACCCACCGACGGTAGAAGGCTGGCACACCGGGCACGAATGGATTGACGGCGGCACGCTGAACGAGCGGGTGAACTTCGCGGTCAACGAGGTGGGCGACCTCAGCAAGCCCGGCATCAACGACTTGGTGGAGCGCATGGGCGCGGACGGGGACGCCTGCCTGCCCGCCGAGCTAGTCGAGCGCTCGCTGGAACTCGCCGGTCCCGTCGAAGTCGGCGACGACACGCGCGCGGGCCTTCTGCGCTACGCCGAAGCCGCCGGCGAACTGCGCTTCGACACCGACATCGCCCGCCAATCCAGCGCCGAACACATAGGCCGCATGTTGCAACTAATCGTGTCCACACGGGAATACCAGATGGCGTAGGGGTGCTTATTTTCATCGGTTAGTTATCAGAAGTCAGTGAGGGGCGGTCTTGGGACCGCCCTTTCGCATGCAAGACGGTTAAGAGATTGGTACAATCCGTGTATGGATAAGATAACGGTAGAAGGATATAGGTGTTTCAGAGAACGCCAGTCAGCGCGATTGGCTCCACTGACGCTTCTTGTGGGGAACAACAGCACCGGCAAAACTTCATTTCTGGCGCTGATTCGTGCTCTTTGGGAAGTTGCGTTTCTTAGCGAATCCCCCGATTTTCAGAAGGACCCTTACGATCTCGGTACATTCCGAGACATTGCTCACAACCGCGGGGGAAGAGGTGGGCGAGTCAGAGCGTTCGAAGCTGGATTTGAGTATAGCCCTCATGCACAAAGGCGTCGATCAAAGAGGAAAAGCGAAGAAAGCCTGTCTTTTTCCGCTCGATTTGAGGAGGTTCGAGCGGTACCTTTTCCAATCAAGCGGTGCATTACTCAGGGAAACGCAAACCTAGAGGTACACCTTCACGAACGTGGTCAGTATCATTTCCGGTACAGCACACCAAAAACAGAGGGAGAGCACCTTTTCGAATACCGTTTTCGGTCACAGGACGAAGTTCACTTGTTACCGTTCGATGCGATTCGCTTTTGGCGGGTTGAAGACGAAGAATCTATCGAGATAGAAGCTTCGGAAAGGAAGCAAATTGAGGAGTTGGCGGACTCATTAAATCCGGTATGGGTAACGCCTGATTCCACAATTTTTCCTTTCGCAAGTGCACCAGTTCGCTCTCGTCCACGCCGTACTTACGATCCTGTTCGACCTTCGAGCGATCCAGAAGGTGAGTATATCCCCACATACCTTGCTAATACCTCACGTCGCAGTCCTAGCGAATGGAACCGTCTGAAAACTAATCTTGAGGAATTCGGACAATCTTCGGGATTGTTTGACGAAATAAACATTAAGTCTTTGGGTAGAAGCGAAGGAGAACCCTTTCAGGTACAGATCAGAAAATCTGGCAGCAGAAGGCTAAAGGGGCCTTACAAGAACTTGATTGATATGGGATACGGAGTTAGCCAAGCCTTGCCTGTAATTACGGAGTTGATGCGTAGAGACTCGCCCCAGATTTTCCTGCTGCAGCAACCGGAAGTACACTTGCATCCTAGTGCTCAAGCCGCGTTGGGCAGTCTCTTCTGTAATATCGTAGCCGAAGGAAGACGTCAGTTGGTAGTTGAGACTCACAGTGATCATCTTCTGGACCGCGTGCGTATGGACGTGCGTGACGAAAAAACCAGATTGAAACCAGAGGATGTGTCCATACTCTTTTTTGAAGAAGGCGAACTGGACGTTCATATCCACTCGATCAGGCTGGACGAAAACGGTAATGTACTGGACGCGCCGCCTAGTTATCGTCGGTTCTTTATGGAAGAGACTCGCCGCTCAATCGGACTGTAAATGTGTGCCATACTCGACAACAATGTTAGAGATGAAGTCTTCGGCGAGAACCAGTCGGAAGCAGGAAAATACTTCTTCGACTGGCTGAGTAGTGGTAATGGCAAGTTAGTAGTTGGAGGCGCGCTACTATGTGAACTTGGTGGATATAGGCGTTTCGCTCAGTGGCTTCAACAAGCGGTGAATTCAGGGATTGCCATTTATATCGACGACTCAGACGTGAATGCGGAAACTGAAAGGTTGATGACTCAAGTCGATTGCAGGTCCGACGATGAGCATGTTCTTGGTCTTGCGATAGTGAGCGGAGCACGGTTGCTCTTCACAAACGACAGAGCACTTCAGGACGATTTCAGGGATCGCCAGATAATCCCCGGCATTCGAGGACGGGTGTACACGACCATCGAGTATAGAGATGTTCGTTCCAGTCATCGAAATCTATTGCGCCGGAACGACCTATGCAACATATAGTCTGACTCTAGTTTCAACACCAATTCCTCAATACTTCCTTCTCTATCACCTCCGGTTGACGAACCCGCCCCCGCAACGCTAAAGTAGCCCCAAACTGACGACTGCAAGCTGCAAACGCTTGACACCACTTGGAGGCACCACTATGACAACACGACCATACGGATTGCTGCGCTGCGGGTTTCCTTTTGATAAGACGCTCGGAATGCGCAGACTGACGAATTATCCCATCGATGTGGCGCTGGGCGATGAAAACCGCCTGTATGTCCTGTGCCGCGCGGATAACGCTTCGCTGGTGCGGCGCTATAACTACGCGGACGAAGATCTCGGGCAGTTCGGCTCGGTAGGCAAGGATGAGGGGCAGTTTATGTGGCCCGTATCCATCATCACCGACTCGGACGAGAATATCTATATCTCGGACGAATACCTGAACCGCATCACCGTGTTCGACAAGGACGGGCAGTTCGTCAAGTGCTGGGGCGAATCCGGCAGCGAGCCGGGTCAGCTCGACCGCGCATGCGGCATAGCGTTCGACTCTGAAGAGAATGTGTATGTCTCCGATTCGATGAACCACCGCGTTCAGAAGTTCTCGAAGGACGGCGAGTTCATCACCGCGTTCGGCGAGTTCGGCAGCGGCAAAGGGCAGCTGAACATGCCCTGGGGCATCGATGTTGACGACGAAGACGCGGTGTATGTCGCGGATTGGCGCAACGATCGTGTGCAGGTATTCTCCACGGACGGCGAGTTCATCACGAAGTTCGGCGGCTCCGGCTGCGGCGACGGCGAATTCAACCGCCCGACCGATGTCGCTGTGGACGACGACGGGGACATATATGTGGCGGACTGGGGCAACGACCGCGTGCAGCTGTTCAACTCCGAGACGCGCTATGTGCAAAAGTTCCTCGGCGATGCGACGCTCTCTCAGGTCGCGCGCGACTATATGCTGACGAACGCGATGCCCAACCGCCTGCGCGACATGTCCAACATCGAACAGCAAAAATACCTGCGCCGGCCGAAGTCCGTAACCGTGTCCGGCGACGGACGGTTGTACATCTCCGACAACTTGTCCTACCGCGTGCAGGTGTACCGGAAGGAAGTCATCCACCTAACGCCGGAGCAGTACGGCCCGCCGATGCGGTCGCCTACTCTGAATCAGGAGTAGCGGCGTATTTTGCCCCGATCCTGCCATTTCAAGGTGATTTTGGGGCAGAATGCTTGACATTTGGGGATGTGATACCTAATATCTACGGCAAATTATCACAATCGTCTCAAAAGGCGGCGTGATTGGTCGTGCATGTGCGCGGCCGATATATTTATTGATGGCGGCAACAGAGTTGCCAAGTCTAAACGAGAGAGGGGTCAGAGATGAAACGGTCAGTGTTGCTCTTGGCGGCAATGTTCGTATTGGGAGCAATCCTCGCGGCTTGTAGCTCGCAGCCCGCTGCGGAACCACAAGTCGTGGAGAAGATTGTCGAAGTTGAAAAGGTCGTCGAAGTCGAAAAAGTGGTGACGGAACAGGTCGAAGTTCCTGTCGAAGTGGTGAAGGAAGTCGAGAAGGTCGTCACCGAAGAGATTGAGGTAATCAAGGAAGTCGAAGTCGAGGTCGAGAAAGAGGTCGTAAAGGTCGAGCGCATCGAGGTACCTGTCGAAAAGGTCGTCGAAGTGCAGAAGATCGTTGAGAAGGAAGTCGAAGTAGTTCGGTCGAACCTCGGCGAATCCCCTGACCTCGCGGCGGCAGTAGCCGCTGGCACGCTTCCCCCGGTCTGGGAGCGCATCCCCTCGCAGCCGATGATTATCCCCACCCTGCAGGACGGCATCGGTGAGTACGGCGGCGTTGTAAGGCGCTTCTACCTCGGACCTGCGGACGGCTGCAACTTCTTCCGCCTGTCCCGCGCATCGCTGGCGCGTTTCTCGCAGGACGGCTTGTCGTTCGTCCCGTCCATCGCGCGTGGCTGGGAAGTCTCGGACGACGGCACAGAATGGACTTTCTTCCTGCGTGAGGGCATGAAGTGGTCTGACGGTGACGACTTCACTGCGGACGACTTCGTGTACCAGTACGAAGATGTCATTATGAACGAAGACCTGACGCCGACTTCCCCGCCTTTCCTGAGGATTGGCAACGAGATAGGCGTCATCTCCAAAGTTGATGATGTTACAGTCAAGTTCACCTTCCCCGTGCCGAACTTCCTGTTCTTGGAGATAGTGGCGCAGGCTGACGAGGCTTGCTACGGCTCGACCAGGAATGTTCCTTGGGCGCCTTCTCACTATATGATGCAGTTCCACGCAGACCACAACCCGGACGCGCAGGCGAACGCCGAAGCAGCCGAGTTCGAGAGCTGGACGCAGTATTACGACTCCCAGACGCAGTACAATCTGAACCCTGAAAAGCCCACCATCGCGCCGTGGAAGTTCACGAACCCACTGGGCGACCAGGTGGTGATGTCCGAGCGCAACCCGTACTTCTGGGCAGTTGACCCGGCGGGCAACCAGCTCCCGTACCTTGACGGCATCCAGCTGACCCTCTCCGAGGGTGGCACGGAAGTCGGCACGCTGATGGCAGTGCAGGGCGACATCGACATGCAGGGTCGGCACATCCAGCTCGACCAGTTCACCACGCTCAAGCAGGGTGAAGAGCAGGGCGGCTACACGGTGCGAACCTGGCCGACCTTCGCAGGCTCCGATGTGGCGTTCTTCTTTAACATGAGCCTGCCCGGACCCACCGGCGAGGCGATAAGGACGAAGGAGTTCCGTCAGGCGCTCTCGCTGGCAATCGACAGGAAGGCAATCCAAGAGATTCAGTTCCTTGGGCTTGGCACGATCCGTCAGGGCGTACCCGGTCCGGCGCACCCGCACTATCCGGGCGACGACATCGCGCAACTCCGCACCGAATATGATCCGGACGCGGCGAATGCATTGCTTGACAGTGTGTTCCCTGACAAGGACGGCGAGGGCTTCCGCCTCAGCAACGGCGAGCGCATCGTGATGAGTGTTACCGTTACGGACGCATTCGGCACTTGGCCCGACGCGGCGCAGGTTGTCGGTCGCGCTTGGGAAGCCGTAGGCGTCAAGGCTGATGTGAATGTAACCACGCGCAGCCAGCACTTCACGCGCTGGCAGACCAACGAATGGGCGGTTATGGTGTGGAACGAGGACACGGCGGGCTTCACCTTCAGCTCCATAGACAAGCGATCGCCCAGAGAGGGCGCGGCAGGCAACTTCCACGGGCCGGGCTGCGCGCTGTGGCTGCAAGATCCGGACGGACCTAACAGCTACCCATGCGCCGACGAGTCGGTCGCATTGCTTGAGATGCACAAGCGCGGTCCCGGTCTGCCGCCGGCAGAGCGCAACGCGCTGGGCAAGGAAATCTACAAGACCATCGTTGAGAACCAGTACAACATCGGCATCGTGGGCTTGTCCCCGATGGTGCAGGGCGTCATCGTAACGAACAACGACCTGCGTAACGTGCCCGACGCGGCCGGCAACGACTGGCCTCTGCGAACGCCCAACACGGGCTTCCCGGAGCAGTGGTTCTACGCTCGATAATCAATAACCGAAACTAAAGAGGATAGACAGGATGGATAGGCTTCTCATCCTGTCTATCCTGTTAATCCATGTTAAAGCCTCAACTGGCACACTCCCATGATACAGTTCATAGTCCGCCGGTTTCTCATATTCATACCGATGCTGTTTCTGATGTCGGTGGTGGCGTTCGCCATCATTCAGGCGCCGCCGGGCGACTTCCTGACCGACTACATCGCGCAGCTTCAGGCGACGGGCGAACTCGCCGACGAGAGCGAGGTCGAGGCGTTGCGCGCGCAGTACGGGCTGAACCAGCCCATATATGTGCAGTACCTCAAGTGGGTCTATGGCATCATCCAGTGGGACTTGGGGCTGTCTATCGAGTGGAGGCGTCCCGTCAAGGAGCTTGTCAACGAAAGGCTGGCGATGACCGTCTTGCTCGGAGTCGCCACTATCCTGTTCACCTGGACGCTTGCTATTCCCATCGGTATCTTGTCCGCCGTGAAGAAGTACACGGTGATAGACTATTTCTTCACATTCTTATCGTACTTTGGAGTGGGAACGCCGAACTTCATGATTGCGCTTGTCGCCATGTGGTTCGCGTTCAGCTGGTTCGGCGTCAAGGCGACCGGGCTGTTCTCGGACGAGTACATCACCGCGCCTTGGAGTGTAGGCAAGTTCATAGACTTGATCAAGCACTTGTGGCTGCCGATGCTTATACTTGGCACGGACGGCACGGCGCGCTTCACCCGCATTGTGCGCGCGAACCTGCTGGACGAGATGAACAAGCCTTATGTGGAGACGGCGCGCGCGAAGGGCTTGCCGGAATGGAAGGTAGTGCTGAAGTACCC
The DNA here is from genome assembly GCA_009840355.1 of Chloroflexota bacterium. NCBI lineage: Bacteria > Bacillati > Chloroflexota > Chloroflexota bacterium. The sequence continues at coordinate 134,570 of VXNZ01000023.1, read as the reverse complement.
GGTGCGTATAGCGCTGAACCCGTTCGTCAGCACGGCGGGGCTTGAGTTGCCGCGCCTGATTTCCGGCCAACTTATCGTGGCGACCGTTATGAGCCTGCCCACGATTGGTCCCCTGCTGCTGCGCGCCCTGCTGTCGCAGGACATGTACATGGCAGGCTCTATCGTGCTAATACTGACGACGCTGACGCTCATCGGCGTCCTTATATCGGACATCGTTCTGGCAGCGATGGACCCGCGCATTCGTATTGGAGCCTAGATTCCTGCTTTCGCAGGAATGACGGGAAAAAGAGATGGCTGCACAGACGGAATCGCTCCCAATTCAGAGACCATCTGAAGACGAGCAGATATACATTGCATCCCAGTGGAAGCTGATTTGGTGGCGGTTCATCCGACACCGCGTCGCAATGGCATCCACGGTCGTGGTACTGCTCTTCTACTTTGTGGCATTGTTCCCGGAGTTCTTGGCGATACACGATCCGCGCCAAGAGTTCGCAACGCGCACATTCATCCCGCCGCAAGGCATTCACTTCTTCGACGGCTTTACTCCGCAGATGCCCTATGTCAATGGGCTGAAGGGCGAGCGCAACCCCGAAACGCTTGGCATGGAGTGGGTGACCGACGAAGAAACGAAGCACACCATCAACTACTTCGTGCGCGGCCACGAGTATAAACTGTTCGGTTTCATAGAAACGGACTGGCACTTGATGGGGCTAAATGTGGATACCAGCACGGAGCCGCAGCCGTTCTATCCACTCGGCACGGACAGGATGGGGCGCGACATGTTCTCGCGCCTGATGTACGGCACGCGCGTGTCCATGTCCATCGGTCTGGTGGGCGTGGCGCTGAACATATTCCTCGGCTCTATGCTTGGGGGCTTGTCCGGGCTGCGCGGCGGATTAACTGATGCCGTGATACAGCGCATCATTGAATTCGTGCGCGCGATACCGACGATACCGCTCTGGCTTGCGCTATCGGCTGCCGTGCCGCGCGACTGGTCAATCATACGGGTCTATTTCGCCATCACGATAATCATCTCGCTCATCGAGTGGACGCGCCTTGCGCGCGAGGTGCGCGGTCGCTTCCTGGCGATGCGAGAAGAGGACTTCGTGCTGGCGGCGCGGCTGTATGGCACGAACGAGATACGCATCGTCTTCCGGCACATGCTGCCCTCGTTCCTGAGCCACATCATCGCGGCAACGACGCTGGCGATACCGGGCATCATCATAGCGGAGACATCGCTGAGCTTCTTGGGACTGGGGCTGCGCGAGCCGGCGATAAGCTGGGGCGTGCTGCTTCAGGAAGCGCAGACATTGCAGGCGGTCGCCGAGGCTTCTTGGCTGCTGCTGCCGGGCGTCTTCGTGCTGATAGCCGTAATGGCGCTAAACTTCATGGGCGACGGCCTACGCGACGCCGCCGACCCATACGCAATACGAGAAGGGTAATTTTACCGAACACCGTTTCACCGATATAGACAGGGTTGCCGGTTGAATTGCCGGCTATTCCGCGACTGCAATCTAACGCGGCATTGTCTATCTATATTTCGGGCCTATTTCGGATGATCGGTGTTCTTGACTGGGCGATATTCGATGGACGACACGCTGCTGGATATACGAAACCTGAAGACTTACTTCTACCTTGATGAGGGCGAGGTGAGGGCGGTTGACGATGTAACCGTGCGTATCGACCGGGGTAAGGTGCTGGGCGTGGTCGGCGAGAGCGGCTGCGGCAAGAGCGTGCTCGCGCGGTCTATTATGCGTATCGTCCGCCCGCCGGGCAGAACCGTTGACGGCGAGATTATCTACCATCGTCCCACGCAAAACGGCGACGGCGGCTACGAAGAGATAGACTTGCAGCAGCTTCCGCAAGACGGCGATGTCATGCGGCGTATTCGCGGCGCCGACATCACGATGGTCTTCCAAGAGCCTATGGTCTCGTTCAGCCCGGTGCACACCGTCGGCGACCAGATTATAGAAGGTATATTGCTGCACCAGGAAGTTACGAAGGAAGAGGCGCGCGAGATTGTCGCGGACACGCTGCGCAAGGTCGGCATCCCCAATCCGGAGCAGCGAGTCGATTCGTACCCGTTCAACCTGAGCGGCGGCATGCGGCAGCGCGCGATGATTGCGATGGCGCTGTCGTCCAACCCGTCGCTGCTTATCGCGGACGAACCCACGACCGCGCTGGATGTAACTACGCAGGCGCAGATTCTAGAACTGATGGCGTCGTTGCAGCGCGAACTCGGCATGGCGATGATGCTCATCACACACAACCTCGGCGTTGTGGCGCAGATGGCGGAAGAAATCATCGTGATGTATCTGGGCAAAATCGTGGAACGCGCGGACACCGCAACGCTATTCCGAGACCCGAGGCATCCGTACACGCAGGAGTTGCTAAAGTCCATCCCGCAGATGCGGCGAGAACGACAGACAACGCGCCTGACGGCTATCAGCGGCACCGTGCCGCCGCCGTTTATACGACCGTCGGGCTGCCCGTTCCACCCACGCTGCCCGCAGGCGATGCCGGGCGTGTGCGATGTGCAAATGCCGCAGACGATTGAGGTCGAAACAGGGCACACCGTACGCTGCCTGCTGTACGAAGACGACGCGAATACTGTCGCCACGGGTGCTGGGGCAATCGAACAGGATTAATAGGAATATGCCCATACCCACCTTCTCCGCCGGATGAGCAGGATATTAGGTGGAACGGGCGGCAGGATTAGTCGATGAGTACGGAACAGAACGGCAGCAGCCAGATACTCGATGTCGAGGGCTTGAAGGTATATTTCCCGATACTTGAAGGCTTTCTGCGGCGCACCGTAGGCAATGTGAAGGCGGTTGACGATGTTAGCTTCAGCCTGAACGAAGGCGAGACCTTCGGGCTTGTGGGCGAGAGCGGCTGTGGCAAGACGACTACCGGCAGGGCTATCCTGCGTGCCATCGAGCCCACGGATGGCGAAGTGCAGTTCACGATGAAGAGCGGCGATCGTATTAACACCGCAGGCGCGGACCGCGAGACGCTGCGGCTGCTGCGCCAAGAGATGCAGCTCATATTCCAAGACCCGTTCGCATCTCTCAACCCGCGTATGACCGTGTTCGATGTGGTCGCGGACCCGCTGCGGGTCAATCGCCTTGCGCGCGGCTCCGAGCTTGAAGACCGCGTCGCGGAGATGCTGCGGCTCGTCGGGCTTTCCGTCGATTATGCGCGGCGCTATCCGCATGCCTTCAGTGGCGGCCAGCGGCAGCGCATCGGCATCGCGCGCGCTCTCGTCGTCAACCCGCGCCTAGTCATCGCGGACGAACCGGTGTCCGCGCTCGATGTGTCCGTGCAGGCGCAAATCCTCAACCTTATGCAGGACTTGCAGGACGAGCTGCGGCTGACATACTTGTTCATCAGCCACGACCTCAGCGTGGTACAGTACCTGTGCCACCGAGTCGCAGTGATGTATGTCGGCAAAATCGTCGAAGTCGCATCAACGGAAGACCTGTTCACGCAGCCACGCCATCCGTACACTCAGGCGCTGCTGTCGTCCGTTCCGGTGCCTAATCCGGCTGTGCAGTCGCGCGGAATGGTGCTAGAAGGAGAAGTCGCAGACCCGGCGAATCCGCCGTCCGGCTGCTACTTCCACCCGCGCTGCCCGTTCGCCCGCGACCTCTGCCGCGAGCAAGCGCCGCCGCTGAAGGAAGTGTCGCCGGGCAGGTTCGCCAGCTGCCACTTCGCAGACGAAATCGAACTGCCGGGCGTGCCGGGCTAACTGACAATTCTCGCTTATCGTTGCTTTGCACCATACCTGTGCATTACCATTCCAACATGAACGAGGAATGACACCACGCTGAGCCTTCGCCCGTAAGCGGGTGAAGGTTTTTTTCAAGCGAATTCCCGAAAGAACGCCGCCACACTCCTATGCCCAACACACCAGCCTCGCCATCGAGGCAGAACAGCGTGCTGACTATCAACCTTCTATCGAACCTGCTCAATCGCGCGCCGTTCCATTATGCTTGGGTTGTAGTGGGGACGCTGGCATTAGTGCAGATGGTCGCGCTGTCGGTGAACTTCGCGGGAGGTGTTCTGGTCGAGCCGCTGATGAATGAACGCGGCGAGTTCGGATTCAGCGCGTCCAGCGTGGGCTTGTCGTTCACGCTGTTCTTCTTGGCGGGCGCGATGCTGTCGCCGGTAGCTGGCTGGCTCGGTGAGCGCTACGGTCCGCGCAAAATGATGATCGTTGCCTCACTGGGCTACTGCTGTGTGATGGTGCTGGTGGCGTTCGTCAGCGCACCATGGGAATTGTGGCTGTCGTTCGGCATCCTGCGCGGCGCGGTACAAGCGATTTTCATGGTGCCGCTGATGGCTGCGGTGTCCGCTTGGTTTAGGCAGCGGCTCGGGCTCGCCACAGGCTTGCTCTGGGCTGCGTCGGGCATTGGGCCTGCAGTGATGGCGCCGCTGCTCATTAATTTCGTGCAAGGTGTTGACTGGCAGACCACATTCACTTATTTCGGACTTGCCGCCGGCGCGTTCATCCTGCTGCTGACTCTGGTATTCCGCAGCAAGCCCGCCGATGTAGGCGCGCTGGCATACGGTGCGCGCGCTGGCGACGTCGAAGATTCGGGCATTTCGCCGGAACAGGAAAGAGCGCGCGCCAAGGTGTTCAACCAGCATGTGCGGCGTACGAAGGCGTTCTGGAATCTGCCCGCCATTCACGGTCTTGGCTGCGCGGGACACGGCATCATTCTGCTATTCGTCGTGCCGTTCGCCATAATGAAGGGCTTAACCTTCACCGAAGCGGCGCTGACTCTGAGCATCCTGTCGCTGGTCAGCATACCAAGCCGAATGCTGACTCCGATGATAGCGGAGAAGTACGGCACAAAGCCGATAATGGCGACCTGTCTGATGATTCAGGGCTTGACGGTCTTGATGCTGTTCGTATCGACCGAGTGGTGGCACTTCTACCTGTTCGCGGTACTGTTCGGCATCGGATTCGGCGGCGAATGGACGGGCTATCTCGTCATCAACAGGCAGTACTACGGTAACGGTCCGATAGGCTCGGTGTACGGCTGGCAAATGTCCGGCGCGCAGATGGGGCATGCATTCGTGAGCTGGGTATCGGGGATAATGCTCGACATGACGGGTTCATACAACGTACTATTCGCAGTGTCCGCGGCGATGAGCATCGCCGGCGCAGTGGTAACAATGACCCTGGAAGACACTTCCAAGCGCCTGATAGGCGATTGGGAGTCCGTAGTGCCCGACGTGGAAGGTTCAGACAGTACGGACACCCGCCCAGCGCCAAGAGCGCCAAGCGCAGCGGATTGAGCGCCTATTGCAATAGATTCGCCCCATCCTGTCCAACGATTACTGCGGCAGCGCGGGTTCGGTGATTTCGTACACTTGGTTGACGGGGATGTTGCGGATTACTTGGCGGACGCCGCTGGGCCAAAAGATGGTTATCTCGTCAGCGATGCTGGCGTTTGCCACGCCGAAGTGCAGATCGAGCGTGGACATAGACAGGAAGCTTGAGCCTGCGGTTACATCGTCAGTCTGCACTTGCCGCCTGCCATCCGCGCCCGTCGTGGACACGAAGACTCGCGCGCCGATGGCATCCGCGTTGCTCCCCGTGCCGTCCTCGACCATGCGTCCGCGCAGGCGCAGCGCGAGCCAGTTGTTATCGCCGCCGCCGTTCAGCCAAACGAATGTTGGTCCGTTCTCGAAGCCCAGCGCGCTGTCAGTTCCCGCGCTTGGGTCGAGGTAGATGGGACCTGCGCTGTTCGTGCCGATAAGGTCGATATAGCCGTCGCCGTTAAGGTCGCCTTTCGCCAAGCCCTTGCCGTTCTCGTGGTACGCTGTGTCGATGCGCTGCCGCTCGCGGTCGAACTGCGCGCTGAGCGGGTCTAGCACGCCGTAATCGACATCCTTGATGTTCAGCAGCCGCGCCTCCACGGTGATGTCTTGAAAGTTACCCGCGCCGTCGCCGCGCAGCATACGCCCTGCCGATGGAAACCACCTACCTTCCGGCGATTCGCCGCGTCCGAGCGCGGCGCCGGTCCAATACAAGTCTTGGTCACCGTCGTTTTCCATGTCGAAGAACACCGCGCCAAAGCCGAAGTCGTACGCCGCTAGACCGGTCGGCACCCGCCAATCAAGCCATATCCGCCCCGGGTCGATTGAATCGGGCGGCATGACACGATTCGGTTCTATCGGCACGGTCGGCGCGACATCCGGAAAGAAGCCGACTTCACCCAGACGCGGGACGACCATCGTGCCGTCGTTGCGCAGTAGGTAGTGGGCGCAGGTGGAAACGGAATACAGCTGCTCGCTGGAGCAGTCGCCGCTCGCACCCTCGAACGGCAGCGGCCGAGTCTTGGGATGGTAGCCGATGTTGGTTACGAACACATCCAAGTCCGCGTCGCCGTCGTAGTCGCCGAGCGCAAAGCCCATCCAGTTGCCGCGCTTGTCCAGCCCCATCGGGCGCTCGACCGGCGTGAAGCGCACGCGGTTGTTCTCGGTATCGTTGCGGTAAATCCGCACGGGTCCGCCGTCGTCAGCCGTCCACAGGTCTGGATCGCCGTCGTCGTCGAAGTCAAAGAACAGCGATGCCCAGGTTACGACCTGTTCGCCCCGCACACCCGCATCCACACTAATCTCGGTGAATGTGCCGTCGCCGTCGTTGTGGTAGAGCACATTCTCGTTGCCGCGCGTTAAGACGCCGGGATGCACCGAGTCCATGTCAGATCGGTTGGCGACGAATATATCCACCCATCCGTCGCGGTCGATGTCGGCGCAGGCGGGGCTTGTGCCGGTGCGGAAGTTCGCCTCGTCGCCGAACGCGCCGGCGGTGATGTCGGTGAAAGTGCCGTCGCCGTTGTTGCGCATCAGGCGGTCGCTGACGGCTTCGCGCAGCGCGGAGTCGTACACCGCATCTTCATAGTCCAAGCCGTCGCCAATGATGCCCTGCGCGCTGAGGTAGATGTCCTGATAGCCGTCGTTGTCGATGTCGCAGGTAACGACGCCGGTGCTGTTGGACGCATTCGCGGACACGCCCGCCTGCACGCCGACTTCAGTGAATGAATCGCCGCCGTCATTGCGGAACAGCAGGTTCGGGTTGCCGCGCGACTGCGTGATGTAGAAGTCGTGGTCGCCGTCGCGGTCATAGTCGAAGATAGCCACGCCCGTCAGATCGTTCGCAACGGCGAATTGCTCGCCCATCGCTCGCTCCGCGATGTTCGTGAACGGCGCCACATCGTCCGTGCTAACGCCAATAAAGCCGGGCTGCCGGTAACGCCGCGACCGTATCTCCGCGCCCTCCGACGGCGCGGCAGCGCTGCCACCAGTCGCGCCGACAGTCCTGATACTGCCCGCGCTGACGGTAATGCCGCTAGCGCCGGTTGCGTTGCCGGTCGTGCCCGTATTGCCCGTGTCTGTACTGTCCGTGTTGGTACTGCCAACAGCGCCTGTACTGGCCGAACCACTGCCGCCACTTGCGCCACCACCAATAGCTGCTTGCATCGGCGCAGCGGTAGGAACGGCAGTCGGCGCAGGCGCAGGCAGCACGCGAGTAATCGGCGTAACCGTAGTGCGCGGCGGAGGCGGCACGCGCTCCTCGCTGCAAGCAAGCACGGGCAGCGCAAGCACGGCGACGACGGTAACGATTAGCGCAGCCGGCGGCGGAAGTTTGGAAGGAAGTTGCTTGGTAATAGTCTGGCGAATAATGTGAGTTTTCATCCGACTATTTTAACGCAGACAGCACTCGTGAACGCAAGGACGAAAATTAGGATTATTAGCAGTATGGTGGGGGCAACGCGTCGCCGGACGCCAGCAATCGGTCTTACCCCAGCCGCAGCCTTGCCAAGAATTCGATGGGACCGGTGGCGGCGAATAGCAGGACGGCGCCGCCTACGGCTGCCGCGAGCGCCCAGGGCCCTATGACGGACAGCCATGGCGCGGCGGATGTTGCCCACCCGCGGGTTGCGGGCAACCTGTCGCCTAGCGATTCTATCCAAGGGTCGGAGTAGGCGTTAGGGTAGTTCATCCTGTTGAACATGTCGATTATCCACGCGCCGATGCCGAAGACGGGCGACATTAGCACGCCGATATACAAGGCGAATACGCCAAAGGTGAACGAACTCAGCGGCGCGCGGAAGAAGGCGTCTATCAGGTCGTCCAACAACCTGCCTAACGATTGGAAGTCTAGGACGTTTGTGTAGAAGGCGAAGACGAACGGCTGAGACGCGCCTGTGAGAAACACCGCGCATACGCCGAATGCAAAGCCTATCAGCAGCCATATTGGGAGTATGCGTGACTCTTCCGGACGTGCACCAATCCAGCGCAGTACGGGCAGCAGGAAGATGAGCGAAAACAGACAGCCGCCAGTTACGGTGCCAACCGCGAGCAATCCGATGAGACGGCGCGGGTCTTGGTCTATGCCGGGCGAGTATATGGTGGCGACTATCGTGGCGGCTGCGACGAGCAGCATTCCGTAGAGAACGAGGCTTCGCACGAGACGCACCTGAAGTCGCTGCACAGCCTCTCTGCGCTGCTCGATTGTCATTGATGCGGAGGTGGACATGTAAGCTTGCTGCCAGCCTTTCTCCGAGGGATAAGCACCTTTCAGTGTAGCGAAGCCTGACCGCAGTATCAAGGTTAAGTCGCGGGGCTGCGAGGGATAAATATCAATGGACAGAATCGGCAGTATGCGGCTCAACTTGCGGATGGGTAGGTGGCAGTCTAACATGTGGGTTGACTATGAACATGCGGATGGTTGGACGGATATTTGGACTGATGAATTGCAAAGGAAGGTACGAACATGGCGGTCGTGGAGTTTGAATTGCGGGAGCGAGTGGCTTACATCACGCTCAATAGGCCCGACAAGCTGAACGCTATCGATGTGGAGATGCGAGATATGCTCTGGCAGATGCTCCACGAGGTGAACGACAACCCTGACATTTGGATGGCGGTTCTGACAGGCAATGGCCGCGCCTTCTCGGTCGGACACGACCTCGTGTCAATGTCCGGGCGCAGCGATGCGCTGTACGACACCGAAATCTCCACCGAAGACCTATATGTCTATCAGTCCGAGATATTCAAGCCCATAATATCAGCCATCAACGGGTTCTGCTTGGCGCAGGGTGGCGGCATCGCGTTAGCGTCCGACATTCGCATCGCTTCCGATCAGGCGCAGTTCGGCTGGCCGCAGGCGAAACGCGGCATCGGCTCGGTCAGCGGCCCCTGCATGCTGTCGCAGCGCGTGCCGCTCAACTTCGCTCTGGAGTTTCTGTTCACCGGCGACCTGATAAGCGCAGACCGCGCATACGAACTTGGCATGGTGAACATGGTCGTGCCGCACGACGAACTGATGGAACGCACGGACGCACTGGTGCAGAAGCTGCTGCAGAACGCGCCGTTGCCGATGCGCGCCATCAAGGAAGTGGCGGTCAGAGGCTTGAGCATGCGGCTGGAAGACCGCGTGCGGCTCGCGGGCATCGTCAACCGCCGACTGCAGCGCACTGACGACGCCATTGAAGGCATCAAAGCGTTCCAAGAAAAGCGCACGCCGGTGTTCAAGGGCAGCTAGTTTTTCAGTCGGTCAGTGTGTCAGTCCATCAGTCAGTCAGCATTTCGGGCGAATAACAAACCATACATCTTAGGGACGGACTAGAAATGCCTGAATCTTGGACAGAAGCGTGAGATGCTTACAACGCATGGATGGAGCGCCAGAGATGTTGAGATGGCAGTGTTCACGGCGCAAAGAAACGGTTTGACACTCAATCCGCTTTGCCAATAAACGACAGAAAAGACGCTGTCCACATCGCAATGTTATGAGGATATAGGAGACAAATGACACAAGCGAGTTCTAATCCCAACGCAAGCCAGGCTTCGCAGGCGTATCCCAACCCTGACGAATCGCATGACCTGTCGCGCAGCACGACGACTGTGCTGGTGGTTACGCCGCATCCGGACGACGCCGAAACGGGAGCCGGCGGGACGATAGTCAAGTGGGCGAAGCAAGGTCGCAAGATTGTGCTCGTCGTCTGCACGAACGGCGACAAGGGCAGCTCCGACCCGGAGATGACATCGCCAAAACTCGCCGCCATACGCGAGGTGGAACAGCGCGAGGCGGCGAAAGTGTTGGGCGTGTCCGAGGTCGTGTTCCTGCGGCATCCGGACCAGTGGTTGAGCGATACCTACGAGCTGCGAGAGCAGATTTCACGCCAGATAAAAATACACACGCCGCACACCGTGCTGACTATGGATCCGAACCGCCCGTACATCCGCCACGAAGACCACTATGTATGCGGCAGAGTAACGCTCAACTGCGTGTTTCCGTACGCGCGCGACAGGATGGCGTTCCCGGAGCATAACGAAGAAGGCTTGCAGCCGCACAAGGTGCGCGAAGTGTATATGTGGGGTTCGCTAGACCCGGACACATACCTTGACGTTACGGACACATTCGAAGACAAGCTAGACGCGCTCAGCCGCCATCGTAGCCAAGTCGGACAAGGCTGGGAACTGCGCGAAGTGCGCTCACGCACACGCTACGCCGAAGTCGGCAAGCGCATAGGCGTAACCTACGCCGAAGCCTTCAAGCGCATCGAAGTTTTCTAAAATTTCTTCCACAAATGTTCCTGCCCAAGTAGTCCCTTCCATCTTCATGGGGATTCATGGGGGGAAGGCCGGAATGGGGCGAGAAAAAACACCATACATCAGTATAAGCAGCAGTGCAGTAAGAGGGCGGGCTATGGTTCCAAACCAGCAAGTGCGGCTCACAGTTCGGGATTACCTAGACATTCCCGAAGACGACGAAAACCGCTACCAACTAATCGATGGGGAGTTGTACATGGCGCCGGCGCCTTCGTATGAACATCAGGAATCCTCATTGAATTTGGCTGCCATTCTGCGCGACTTTGTTCGTGAGAACGGGCTGGGCAGAGTAGTCGCCTCGCCAATTGATGTATATTTGTCCGACGGCGATGTGGTGCAGCCGGACATAGTGTTCATATCCAACGAGCGGCTGCACATAATCCACTCCGACGGGCTGCATGGCGCGCCGGGCTTGGTCATTGAGCTGCTGTCGCCCGGCACCGAGCGCATCGACCGCACGCTGAAGCGCGAACGCTACGAAAAGTTCGGAGTAGGTGAATACTGGCTCGCCGACCCGATAGCGAAGACAATCGTGGTGTTCCGCGCGCGCACCGTCGCATTCGAGCGCATCGGCGTCTTCACCGAAGGCATGGCGCTAGAAACGCCATTACTGCCCGGCTTGCGCGTGGAAATAAGTGCCGTCTTCGACTACTATGTGCCGAGCCGGTAGTGCAAGCGAATATGACAGGATAGAAGATTGCCGCTTTACAGATTGAAAATCGGCAATTTGAAAATGGAAGGAACGAAAAAATGACAATGGAAGAGTTCGAGGCGGGGCAGAAGTTTGAGCAGGAGATTGAGGTTACACTTGAGCATACGACCAACCGCATGGGCAAGCCGGGCGCGGATGTACTATCCACACCGGCACTGCTCGGGCTGATGGAAGGCGCGTGCATTAAGCAGTCCGAGCCGTACATGCCCGCCGAACACACGACAGTCGGATACGCGGTGGACGGGCTGCGCCATCTCGCGCCTACGCCCGTCGGCAACACGGTGGTCATCAGCGTCGAGCTGACCGAAGTGGACCGCAACCGCCTAACATATCAGATAGAAGCGCACGAAGGCGACAAGCGCGTCGCGATGGCGTCCCACAAGCGCGCCGTAATACCCGTCCAGTAGCTGCCCAAATACGGCTAAGTACGGCATAATGCGGCTTAACAGGATAGACAGGACGAGCAGGAATAGGCGACGATGAATTTTGAGCAGCCGGAGTTGTACTGGAAGTGGGGAATGATGGCGGGGCTGGCGCTCCTGTTGTTCTTGGCGAATCTGCTGCTCATCATCGTCGTCATAAATGCGCCCGGCGTCCTTCGCACGATAAACAGCGCTGGTGAGACCGCCGAATCGCTCAAGCGCACATCCGACTCGCTCGACATCCTAGCCGCCGAACTCGACGACAGCGCAGAGCGCATCACAAACACCATAGAGCGCGTGGGCGATGATGTCAGCCGCGCAAAGGAAACGCTAGAACGCGCCGGCGAAGACATGACACGCGCCGCCAACACGCTCGAAACGGCGCAGACCGATGTCGAACGCGCCGCGAACGACTTCGGCCGCATCGCGGACGCGCTTGAAAGAGCGTTCGACTGATGATGCTGAACTAACACAGATGGACAGGATGGGTAGGATAAGGCAGCACGGAGATCAAGATGCTTGACGGGCTGAAGGTGCTGGACTTAACGCACTATGTCGCAGGTCCGTATGCCACGCGGCTGATGGCGGCGCAAGGCGCGGATGTCGTCAAGGTGGAGCGGCCGGGCGTGGGCGATCCTTCGCGCCGCATTGGCCCGTTCCCGGACGATGTGCCGCACCGCGAGAAGAGCGCACTGTATCTGTACCTGAACACCGGCAAAAAGTCCATCACTCTCGACCTGAAACACGGCGCGTCCAAGCCGATATTGCGCCACCTGCTGCAATGGGCGGATGTGCTGGTGGAAAACTTTCGACCGGGCGTGATGCAGCGGCTGGGCTTGGACTACGACAGCGTTTCAGACATAAACCCGCGAATTGTAATGACATCCGTATCGAACTTTGGACAGACCGGTCCATACCGCAACTACGGCGCGCGCGAAATCAACCTGTACGCTATGGGCGGGTTGATGTATATCACTGGCGACGCAGAGCGCGAACCGCTGGGCATGGCGGCGCGTCTGGCGCAGTACGGCGCGGGACAGAACGCATTCGCGGGAACGCTCGGCGCGCTGCTGCACCGCGACATATCCGGCATCGGGCAGCATGTAGATGTGGCAATCTCTGAGTATCTGGCGACGATCCTGGAGAACGCGCTCAGCCAGTATAGCTACACCGGCAGCAACTTCCGGCGCACGGGCAACCGCGGTTACGGACGCGCCGCGTGGGGACCGTATCCGTGCCGAGACGGCTATGTCGGCGTCATCGCAGGTCCCGACCACAACTGGCCCGAAATGTCAGAGCTTATGGACATCGCTGAACTTGCCGCCGACCGCTTTGGCGACAGAGCGGGCAGAGGCGAAAACGCCGACGAACTTGATGCGCTGATGCTGCCTTGGCTGATGAGCCACGACCGCCACGACATATTCGAGCGCGCGCAACGCCGCGGCTTGGCGTTCGCCTATGTTGCAACGCCGCAAGACATCCTAAGCTGGGAACACCTGCGCGAACGCAGCTTCTTCGCGCAAGTCGAACACGCCAACGCAGTCACAGTCGAACACCCCACGCTGCCCTGGCTAGTGGACGGAGAACGCAGCGCAAATACCACTGCCGCGCCAATACTAGGGCAGCATAATAGCGTTGTGTACATGGATATGCTGGGCTATAGCAAGCCCGAATTAGTGTGCTTGCGGGGCATGGGCGCGGTTTAGCGGCGCGCGTGCTATACTTGCCGGCGATTCCGTTGTTTGTAGTTGGAGGCTTGTATGGCTATTCTTCCCCGACCCGTTCGGCGCGCGCTGCAGCCCGTGCTGTCTCCGGCGCTGCTTGCTTGGGAGCGCATGGAATCCGGAGTCAGCTACGATCCAACTTCGGCAAGCATTCGCAACAACCCATACGATACCTACGACCGCCTGCGCGAAAAAGACCCGATTCACCGCATGCGGTTGATTAACGGTTTCGTGTTGACCCGATACGACGATGTGGACACGGTTCTGCGCGACCACCGGCGCTTTCGCAAGAACGACGGCGTCGTGGACGAATACCGCAGCATGCTGCACCACGACCCGCCCGAACACACGCGGCTGCGCTCGCTCGTGTCCAAGGCGTTCACGCCGCGCTCGGTGCGAGAGCTGCATCCAAGGGTGCAGCGCATCGTGGACGAACTGCTGGCAGACCTAGACGGCAAGGACAGGTTTGATCTGATAGACGCCTTCGCCTATCCGCTGCCCGTAACCGTGATAGCCGAGATGCTGGGCGTTCCCGCGCAGGACATGGACAGGTTCAATGACTGGTCGAACGACATATCGCTCACCATCGAACCCACGCTGAACGATGACCAAATTCGCCGTGTTCAGCACGCCACCGACGAGTTTTACGCATACTTTGAATCTATCATCGAACAGCGCCGCAGCGACCCACAGGACGACATGGTTACCGCGCTGCTGAACGCCGAGGACGAGGGCGACAAGCTCACGCACGAAGAGATGCTCGGCACGCTGGTGCTGCTGCTCGTCGCGGGCAACGAGACCACTCGCAACCTCATCGGCAACGGCATGCACGCGCTGCTGAAGAACCCGGTGCAGCTGCAAAGACTGCGCGACAACCCTGACATGCTGGATTCCGCAATCAACGAATTGCTGCGATACGACAGCCCTGTGCAGCTGGACGGCAGGCTTGTGCACGACGATGTGGAAATCGCCGGACAGCCCATCCGCGCCGGTCAGCGGGTACTGTGCGCGATAGGCGCCGCAAACCGCGACCCTGCCGCGTTCTCGCAGCCGGACAAACTCGACATCGGGCGCAACGAAAAGAGCCACATCGCATTCGGACGCGGCATCCACCACTGCCTCGGGGCACCGTTAGCCTTGCTAGAGGCGCGCGCCGCTTTCTCCGCCGTCCTCGATCGCTTCTCGGACATTGAACTGGTCGCCGAACCTGTGTACAGAGAGCAAGTAGTCCTGCGCGGCTTGGAAGAACTATGGGTAGATGTCAAGTGGTCGTAGGGCTTACTGATATGGATAAACAGGACATACTGGATGTATCCTGTCATCCATGTTAAGACGATGTCACAAATGCAATTCATACCTGTCATTTTGAGCGAAGCGAGAAATCTAAAGTCGGAAACAGGTTTGCATGCAACAATTTCAGATTCCTCACTGCGTTTGGAATGACGACATTAGGGCTCTGTGGAATCGTCTCAGCCATGTTTCTTTACTGACAGTCAAGCGGCGCATTATAATGCGTTAGAATACTGTCGCAGATATGCTCACACTGACATCTGCGAGACAACGGTTCGTCGCTTGCTAGGCGCAGCACAAGGCGAACCATAGCCGGAGGACAACCATAGACGAGACACGCCTACGGGCTTTGCTGCAAGATTTCAAGGCGAACGGCATCAGCGAAGACGATGTCATATCGCGCCTGATAGACCTGCCTTTTGAGGACCTGGAATTCGCCAAGGTTGACCACCACCGCGCGCTGCGAAAGGGCTTTCCGGAGGTCATATTCGGTCAGGGCAAGACGCCCGAGCACATCGCGTCCATATCCGAGGCGCTGCTGCGGCGCTCCGACCGCCTGCTGGTAACGCGTGCGTCTCCGGAGGCGTTCGACGCCGTAATCGACAAGGTGCCGCAAGCGCGCTACGAAGAGATGGCGCGCTGCATCGTCGTTGACCGGCGGCATCAGTCTGAGCGCAAGCAGACGCCGGGAGTGCTAGTGGTAGGCGCCGGCACCGCCGACCTGCCGGTAGCGCGCGAAGCAGTCGTAACCGCCGAGATGATGGGCTGCGATGTTGAGCAAGTCTTCGATGTGGGAGTCGCCGGTCTGCACCGTCTGCTCGCGCAGATGCAGTCGCTGCAACGCGCGCGCGTGGTCGTCGCCGTGGCGGGCATGGAAGGCGCGCTGCCGTCCGTAGTGGGCGGTCTCGTGCAAGTGCCGGTCATCGCAGTGCCGACGAGCGTAGGCTACGGCGCGAGCTTCGACGGACTAGCCGCGCTGCTCGCGATGCTAAACAGCTGCGCCACCGGCATTGGCGTCGTCAACATCGACAACGGCTTCGGCGCCGGCTACCTAGCCGCCCTGATAAACCACCTTCCGCCGGTTGGGGATTGAGATTAGAGATTGAGATTTGCGCTGCGATTTTGCCCTACATCCCTATTGCTTTAGATTGTCCTAGTCTGAAACGGAGTGTCCGAAAGATGAGTATTGCCGAACGAATTGATGCACTTGCGCGCGAATATCCTGATTTGTGGACTCTTGACGCTTGTGGGGTTACTCGCGCTGATACGCAGATACCGGCGCTGCTGCATCCGGATGCGTATGTGCCGGACACCGACCGAACCCGCGTGCTGCTGCTTAGCGGGCTGACGGGCAGGACGGCGGGCGTGGACAACGGCTTTCGCGTGCTGGAGTCTTACGCCGGCTTGGGCGAGTCATTGCAGCGCGATGTGGCATTGAGCGCGATACCTTGCGCCAACCCGGACGGCTATGAACAAGGCACGCTGCTCGGCAACGGCGCGGGTGGCAATCCTTCGACAGACTACCCACCGCGCGACAACTACTATTACGACCATAACGACCCGGAGGCGCGCTATCTGTGGCGCTGGGTCGCTTTCCATGCGCCGGATGTCGTGCTGGAAGTGCGCGAAGCGTACAGCGTGCGCTGGGAATACGCCGGTCCTATCGAGCGCATCGCAAACTCGCTCGGCGCGTATCCGATGGGCAAGGACGGCACACTCGTCGCCGCTCTGTCGGAAGGCAAGCCGAGCAACCTCGCGCCCATACCGTCACTCACTTTGACCTGTCCGGCAGACGCCGTCGAAGCCGAAGTAGGCAAGCTATGGCGCATATTCGCGCAGGCATCCGCGCTGTCGTCGTCGCTCGCGCGCCGTGAGATGGACAAGCGGCGCAATCGCTCGCCAATCGAGGCGGCGCGCATTCTCGCCGGCGCATACGGGCACAAGCTGAACCCGGTCATCTACACGCAGGGCGTCGCGCTGAGCGGCAGACTGCGCCTATTCGAACTTGACCCGGACGGGGATTACCCCGGGGATGGGCCTGTCGCGGACATCGAGCGCATGGTCAGGGGATACGCCGTCAGCAGCGTAACCGATGTGTTCGGGCACAACAGCGGCGGCGCGAACCTTGCCGGGCTGGTGTATGCGGACGAACTCGCCGCCGCATCGGGCAACGCGAACTACAACGACCTGCTGATTCGCGCAGCAGACGAGCGCTTCCGCCCGGTGAACGCCAGCCGCATACCGCCAGCCGCTGATGACGACTACCGCGTGGAGGACATGTTCTTCAACGGCGCGGTGCTGGGCAGAGCGCAGGCTGTTTGTAATAACCTGGGACGGGGCGATACGAGCTACCTCGACATTCAGACGCGGTTTCTGCTGGACGCCGTTGTGCAGCAAGACGACGGGCTGTTCTGGCACTGCGACAACGCCGCATGGTACTGGGGCAGAGGCAATGGATTCGCGGCGCTCGGCTACTCCGAGACGCTGACATACCTGCCGGAAGACCACGCCGACCGCGACGCGCTAGTTTCGCAGCACAGGCGGCACCTGACTGCGCTGTTGGACTATCAGCAGCCGTCGGGCATGTGGCGGCAGATAATCGACTTCCCCGGCTCGTATCAGGAGATGACGGTAACCTGCATGGTCGGCTACGCGATGGCGCGCGGCATGCGGCTCGGCTGGCTCGACGAATCGTACTCGGATGCGCTCGCGCTGGCGTGGCAGGGCGTATCGGAGCGCATCGACGACGAAGGCGGGCTGGTGGATGTGTGCACCGGCACAGGCGTAATGTCCAGCACGCGCGAGTACCTAGACAGACCCGCGATATTCGGCTGGGACGAACGCGGCGGCGCGATGGCGCTATGGTTCGCCTGCGAAATGGAGCGCTACCTGCGGCATGTGGGGTAGGGGCGTATCCTGCCCATCCTGTGCATCCTATTACATTGCTCGGTGTCCGAAACTTCAGGCGAAAGGAAAGAGAATGCTGCTCAAAATGCACCACACCGGCTTTGTCGTTAGCGACATTGATGTCGCGGCGCGCTTCTACGAAGAGGTGATTGGGCTGAATCCGCTGCCCAGGCGTGAGCGTGATGGCAGCGCGATTTCGCAGATTCTCGGCTACGAAGGCACGCACATCAAGATTGCCGAGTTTACGCACGGCGAGTATATGCTGGAACTCATCGAGTATGTTCATCCGCCGGGCTCGGACGCGCATGTCCACGAGCGCAACGCATTCGGCGCGTCGCACATCGCCTTCGTCGTGGACGACATCGACGCGGCGTATGAGCGGCTCATCGCCAACGGCGCGCGAAAACTCAACCCGCCCATCGAGATTGTTGACGGCAAGAAAGGATGCTATTTGCAAGACCCGGATGGGAATTGGGTGGAATTGCTGGAGATGGGCTAATCTGCGCCGGGGACGCACATCCTGCCAGCAAGTGAGTCAACCCCTTGCGGCATTCTAGCGCAGCGAATAAGATTAGAACTACTATGGCAGAACCTAAACTGGAATTCACCAATCTGAGCCGACTGAACGCGGACTCGGTCGGCGAGCCGGGTCAGCGCACCTTTCGCATTCTCGCGGACAGCGACAGCAGCACCGCCGTGCTGTGGCTCGAAAAGGAACACCTATACGAACTCGCGATGGGCATTCAGCAGCTCATCGCCAACCTACCGGAGAATGCCGGCACGGACGGCTTCATTTCGCCTGAGCGTGAGGCGCCGGGCTTGACGCGCCTGGAGTTTAGAATTGGCAAGCTCGCGCTCGGACACGACGGCAACAACGGCATGTTCCTCATCGACGCCTACGACTTTGAGGATGCAAATGAGGAAGCAGCAACTATCCGCATTTGGATGGACCGCGAGCAGATGACGGATTTCTCCGACGAAGCGCTGCAAGTCTGCGCGTCCGGCAGGCCGATTTGCCCGCTCTGCCACAGGCCGATAGACATAACTGGCCACACATGCCCCCGCGTCAACGGGCACGCCAACATTAGCATCGAATAGACGCGCATCTAGGCTCCGCCTTGCCTTCACGAAGACGCAGACGCCGCAGCCAACCCTCACCCCAGCGCTCGGATGCAGTCCCGATTCAGCTGCCGGAAGCGGACGCCATCCCACTGCTGGAATCTGCCGAGGTCATCGGCGGATACCGCATGCCCTACGGCTCCAACTACACCTTTATGGTGCATCTGGACGCCGGCGATGGCAAGTGCATCCGCGCCATATACAAGCCGCGAGACGGCGAGCGCCCGCTCTACGACTACCCCAGCGGCACGCTCTACCAGCGCGAACACGCCACATTCCTCGTCAGCCGCGAGCTAGGCTGGCCCAAAGTGCCGTACACCCTGGTGCGCGACGGACCATACGGCATCGGCTCGATACAGATGTACATCGACTGCGACCCGGACATAACCTACTTCAGCCTCGTCGAGGAGAACGAAGATGAGCTCGCCAAGTTCGCCGTGTTCGACCTGATAGTAAACAACGGCGACAGGAAGGCGGGACACTGCCTGCAAGACGAGGACGGCGACATCTGGAGCATCGACCACGGGCTGACTTTCCATCCGCTGTTCAAGCTGCGCACGGTGATGGTGGAGTTCTGGGGCAAGCCGGTGCCGGACAACCTCGCGGACGACCTGCAAGAGCTGCACGCCACCTTGCAATCGCCCACTGAGAACCTGCCCTACATCCTAGGCGATCTGATTGACACCGTCGAAATGCGCGCCTTGATCAAACGCCTAGAAATCGTCCTAGAGCAAGGCGCACTGCCCATGCTAGACCCCTACCGCAATGTGCCCTGGCCGTGGGTGTAATCGGACAATTAACGTCGATGGACAGGATGGGTAGGATCGGGCAGCGTGAGAGACGATTTCACAAATGCAATTTTTCTCTGTCATTTCGAGCGAAGCGAGAAATCTAAAGTCGGAAACAGGCTTGCATGCGACGATTTCAGTTCCTCACTGCGTTCGGAATGACATGATAAGCGTATATGGACAAATGTCCACACAACCTAAACAAGGACAACGATATGTGCGGACGATACGGCTTATTCGCGGAATTAGACCCCCTGGCAGAGCAGTTCGACTTCGATTCGTCGATGATGGAAGATGTCTATACCCCGCGCTGGAACATCCCACCGACTGCGCCGGTGCTGACCGTGCAATCTGCCGGCGCGAATACGGAAGGCATTTGCCGCCCGAACACCGCCAGCCTGCTGCGATGGGGCATGACCGGCGCGCGCAATCCGAAGAGCAAGGGCAGCGGGCGTCCATTGTTCAACGCGCGCGCGGAGACGGTGCACGAGTTGCCTTCGTTCCGACGGTCATTCGGGGAGCGGCGCTGGTCTCATACCTGCCAACGGATTCTACGAGTGGCGCAAAGACGCGTCCGGTAATCGGACGCCGGTCTGGTTTCACCGCGAGGACGACGCGCCGTTAGCATTCGCGGGCATTTGGCGGAGCGAGCGCATGGCAGACGGCGACATACATGCGTGCGCCATTATCACCTGTGCGGCGAACGACCTAGCCGCGCCGATCCACCACAGGATGCCCGTCATTCTGCCGCCGGCGGACTACGAAGAATGGATAAGCGCGGACTCGGAGCCGTCCGATCTGTTGGCGCTGTTGCAGCCGTATGAATGGCGAGAGATGGCGTATCACACCGTATCGAGCGAAGTCAACCGCGCCGCCAACAACTACCCCGCACTGACAGCCCGCGCCGTGCAAGAAGCGCAGATTGGCTTTGCGGGCATCTAACTTCGCCTAGTTAATGCGACGCCGGCGGTTCGCCTTCGAGGTACTTTGTTCGCAGGAACGGGTCTTTGGCGGGGAACATGCCGATAATCTTGGCGGGCGCGTCGCCGATTGCGGTGAAGCCGTGCGGCACGTTGGGCGGCACGACGACGGTGTGATCAGCGCCGACTTCGTGCGTCTCATCGCCGTAGCGGACGCTCAGAGCGCCGCTCAGAATGACGATAAGCTCGTCGTCCTCGTGCGTGTGCAGCGGCGCGCCCATGCCGATGCCGACCTCGCTGATGGCGGCTTCCGTCGAAGTCGTGCCGTCGCCCTCTTCCGTAATAAGCCACTTGCGATAGTTCGGCCGCCAAGGCACTTCCTTTGCGTTGTTATGGTCAATAATCGGCATATTCGCCTCCTTGCCTGCATGGGGCCGGCGTGGTTGCGCGGATTCTACATCAGTAGATGCACCGACGCTGCCCCTTGCCCCCATCATAAGCCCTACCCCAGTTTCGCGTACACCGCGGGCAGGGATTCTTCTAGGCGGTCGAAGCTGCGCCATGCGCCGTAGCGCGGGGTCAGCGCGGCGACTGTGGATGATGCCGCATCTTCGGCGCCTCTTCCATCGCGGTGAGCGGCTTTGAGCATGGCGAATATCTCGTGGATGAAGTCTCGCGCTTCCGCTAGGGCGGCAGGCTCGCCGACGGGACCATGCCCGGATACGAAGCGGTCGATTGGCAGCCCGACTAGGCGGTCGTCCGTGTCGGGCCATTCGTCGGGATAGGAATCGCCCAAATATGGCACGCCGCCGTCCTGCGCGACATCGCCACAGAATACGATGCCGTCGTCCGGCAGGTGGATGTGCGTGTCGCCGGCGGTGTGCGCCTTGCCCAAGTATCGCAGGTGCAGCTCGCGGCCTCCGAAATACAGCCGCATGCTCGTCTCGAATGTCAGGTTGGGCGGCGTAATCTTAACTATGCCCGCCTCTTCGGACCACGCGTCTCCTGAGTTCATCACACTCTCGCGCCACTGCTCATTCCACTCCACATCCACCATCTCGTTGTAGCAGTTTTCGTGCCCGATTATCGTCGCGTCCGGAAACTCTTCGTTGCCCCAGGCGTGGTCCCAGTGCGAGTGCGTATCCACCAGATACTGAATCGGCTTGTCGGTGATGTGGCGCACATCGTGAATCAGGTCGCGGGCGAACGACGGCACGCGCAGCGAGTCTATCACCAGCACGCTGGCGTCGCCGATGATGATGCCGCCATTGGTCAAGCCTTCCTGCAGCCGCGCGAATACGCCCGTCTCCAGTTCGATGATTTCCGTTCCCGGTGTAGTGCTCATTGCTGCGCTCCTTCTCGTGCGGGCAATCGCCGTTGATAGATGCCCCTAGTTTACATCGTGAAGGGAGTGGTTGCCATCCTACGCGGCATTTATATCTTGCCCATGCTGCTCATCCATGTAAGTGCCCGCCATGATTTGCATGTTTTTCCTGCAACGCTTAGTATAAACATAATAAGACTTAATATAGACGAATAATGTACATTTCTATTGTGTAACAAGTGCTATTCAGTAAGCGTCGAGAGGAGCGGATATGCAGCGTGCATCGGTAACACGGATATTCAGGGGGCGGTCGTCGGAGCATGCGGTGATGATGCTGGAGGCGAATAACAGCAAGGAGGAATACAGGGTGCACATACCGGTGGCGAATGCGAACATCATCGCGCTCGAAGGGCATGGACTGAACGACAGGTGCGGGACATACAGCATCTTCGCGGACTGCGTCTCGGCGCTCGGTGGCGCGTTCGGCTCGGTGGTCATAACCTTCAACGGCGGAAACGCAGTCGGAGCATCAATGGCTATCGCGCGGGACAATCACATACTGTCGTGGATAAACGGCAGTATAGTCGATCTGGTCGCATTCGCGCTGCATGTGTGGCTGCCGATATATGTACACGACATCGCTGCGAAAAATGCCAACCACGCGGCCAACCACTCGCGCTCGCAATCCCGCGACACGCCCGTCCCTGGCGTCTTCGAGGACGCTCTGTCGGACATTCTTCGCAGCCAACACGGCATGGCAATGGACAGCGACGACGCCTCGCACAGCGGACACGCCGGATAACAAATCAGACGCAATTAAGCGACGTGTCAAATGCACACATAAGTCAGTGCGTACTCAATAGGTCGCATTAAATTTCATATTCATTGGGGAATATGAGAAATACCATAATCTGAAAGTGATAATAATATATTGACAAGATAAAAGCATATGTACATAATGCATTATTAGTGCGTACTAAAGCACTTAGATATACTAAGCACAACGCAGATGGGGGTATAGGAATGAAACACACAGTCGTCTTGTCTCTAGTTCTGGCTATGAGCCTACTACTTGCGATAGGTTGCCAACAACTGGCGGGTCCGTCCGAGCCGGAAGTCGATGTCGATGCACTGAAAACCGCAATCGTCGCCAACTACGCTAATGGCGTCCATGCGAGCTACTCGCAGAGCTTGAATTCGGCGCGCGCTATGGATGTGGCGATAGACTCGTTCCTAGCCAATCCCACGCCCGCCACGCTCGAAGCGGCGAAGCGCGCTTGGCTGGTCGCAAGGGATGACTACGGCCCAACCGAGGCGTTCCGCTTCTACAGCGGGCCCATCGACAACGAAGAGGATGGACCTGAAGGTCTGCTCAACGCCTGGCCGATGGACGAGTCGTACATCGACTATGTGGAAGGCGATGCGAGCGCGGGCATCATCAACATGCCGGATGAATATCCTACCATCGACGCCGACCTGCTCGTGTCCCTCAATGAAGAGGGCGGCGAGGAGAATGTGTCCACGGGCTGGCACGCCATCGAGTTCCTGCTCTGGGGACAGGACCTTAACGACATAGGACCCGGCGCGCGACCCGTCGAAGACTACACGACCAACGACAACGCAGACCGCCGCGCGCAGTATCTCGCCGTCGCGTCCGACCTGCTGCTGGTTCATTTGGGCGACATGGTTAACGCCTGGGCGCCCGGTGGCGGCAATTACCGCGCCGATTTCGTCGCGTTGTCCAGCGACGAAGCCATCACGAACATCATCACCGGCATCGGCGAACTTAGCCGCGGCGAACTCGCCGGCGAGCGCATGACTGTCGCATACGAAGCGCGCTCGCAGGAAGACGAGCATTCCTGTTTCTCCGATAACACCGTCGCCGACATCGTGGGCAACGCCATTGGCATCCAGATGGTGCTGGAAGGCAACTTCGGCACTGTGATGGGGCCCGGTATCCTCGACTTGATAGCGGTTGAGAATCCCGAACTCGCCGAACAGCTCGCCGGTGAAGTGGAGTTGAGCATCGCGCAGGCGCGGCAGATTCCGTCGCCCTTCGACCAGCACCTCGCCGAGGGCGTTCCCGACAGCGCGGCTGGCCGCATGCAGACGCTGCGCGTAATCGAATCGCTGGAAAAGCAGACCGATACGATAGTCTCAGCCGCAACCGCCGTTGGCATTACGATTAGCGTGAGCTAACGGTCAGGGGATAATTGCCATCCCTGCCATTCCCATAGTCGAGTAGTCTAGTTCCTTCCCCCTTGATGGGGAGCCTGATGGAGGAAGGCTAGGGTCTGCCCCTGCGAAGGGGATGGGGGTGCCCCCCTGCGTTATGCCCACCTTTATGGACGAGTCAGAAGTTGACTTCGAATAACATCTTTCACGGTATCGCAGGGGCGTTTAAGGCTCACCCCCTGCGATACTGCTTGATTTCTGCTTGCGCAGTCTTGGCGATTGGCGCGTTCGCCATTATCGCTGTGTCGGCTATCGCGTCGCAGCGCGAACAAGCGGCGCGCCAAGCAGAGATAGACACGCTGCTGACTGCCGCGCTTGGCGGCGATACGACCGCGTTCACGTCCAACCGCAACGCGTTCAGCCTGTCCGCCCGCAATCTGACGAACCTCGAACGGCGACAGTTCGAGGTGGGCGACAGTTTCTTCAACCAGAATTGGGTTACCGCGCCGGCATCGACGGATGCGCGCGATGGGCTAGGGCCCACATTCAACGCGCAGTCCTGCTCGTCCTGCCACACGCTTGACGGGCGAGCATCGCCGCCGCTGAGCAACGACGACCCGGAGCGTGGGCTGCTTTTCAGGCTGAGCATTCCGGGAACGGACTCCACCGGCGGGCCCGTCGCCGACCCCAACTACGGCGGGCAATTGCAGGATAGGGCGATCCTGAAAGTGCAGCCGGAAGGCAGATTCCTGACGACTTGGACAGAGATTCCCGGCACATACGCGGACGGTGATCGGTACACGCTGATGAAGCCGGAGTATTCTTTCGATGAGCTGGCATTCGGCCAGATGCATCCGCAGGTCATGATTTCGCCGCGCATCGCGCCCGTGGTGTTCGGCATGGGGCTGCTCGAGGCGATACCTGAAGCGGACATTCTCGCGCAAGCCGATCCGGACGACGCGGACGGCGACGGCATATCGGGCCGCGCCAACATCGTCTGGGATGTGCGCCGGCAAACTACGCGGCTCGGAAGGTTCGGCTGGAAGGCGAATGTGCCAAGCGTGGAGCAGCAGGTCGCCGGCGCGTTCAATGGCGACATCGGCATAACATCATCGCTGTTCCCGGACGAAAACTGCCCGGCAGGTCAGGACGAATGCGCCGCCGCGCCAAACGGCGGCTCGCCCGAAGTGCCGGACTCGCGGCTGGACTTGGTCACATTCTACAATCGCACGCTGGCAGTTCCCGCAATGCGAGACATCGACGACCCGCAGGTACGCGACGGCGCGGCGCTGTTCCTGAACGCGGGCTGCAATGTCTGCCATACGCCTAGCTACACAACCGGCACGACCGACATCGACGCGCTCAGCGAACAAGTGATATTCCCCTACACGGACTTGCTGCTGCACGACATGGGCGACGGCTTGGCGGACGGTCGTCCCGACTTTCTGGCGGACGGCAACGAGTGGCGCACACCGCCGCTGTGGGGCATCGGGCTTGTGGACAATGTGAACGGACATACGCGATTTATGCACGACGGCCGCGCGCGCAATCTCGCCGAGGCGATACTGTGGCACGACGGCGAAGGCGCGGCGGCGAAAGAGGCTTTCCGAAACTATTCGCGCGAAGAACGCGAAGCCCTGCTGAGGTTTCTGAACTCACTATGATGCGAACATCGATACTTCCCAGATTTTCCAATTGTCCCTTTCCTATCCGGGGGAAGGCTAGGGAGGGAATGAACCGAATTATGCCCACTATTACCACATCCATTAGACTTAATTCAAACGGACACACCGCTATCAAGCTTGCCATTGTAGGCGCATTGCTGCCGGCATTGTTCGTGGCGCTTGGCTGTACGGCGCAAGAGCCGCCGGCGACACGCGCGGAAGTGCTGGTCAGCGCGACGGACGACCTGATAGTGCCGCGATTCAAGGAGGTGGCGCAAGAGATGAACGCGCTGCAGGCTGCCCTAGACGCGCTTTGCGACGACCCGACGCAGCAGCGGCTTGACGATGCGCGGGACGCTTGGCGCAGCGCGCGCGTGCCGTGGATGCGCTCGCAGGCGATGTGGTTCGGGCCGGTGATGGACCGCCGCACGCGGTCGTATGTCGATTGGGCACCCGTCGAACCCGAGCGTATCGAAAATATGCTCGCCGATCGCGATTCTGTCGATGCCTTGTACTTGAAAGACTACCTAGCATCAACGCAGCGCGGACTTGGCGCGGTGGAATATGTGATATTCGACGATGACGCCGCTGTGCTCGATGCTCTGGGACAGCCCGGCTCTATCCGCTGCCAATATCTGATGGCGCTGGGCGAACTTGCGGTTGCTGAGACGAACGGCGCACTGGGGGATTGGACCGGAAACAATGCCGAAGGCGTGGCATTCGCGACTTTCTTCAACGGCACGGCGAACGACTCGCTGCTGGGCAAAACCGCGCTCAACGAACTGGTGCGCACTTCGGTGTTTATGAGTCGCACTATCACCGATATGCGTCTCGGCAAGGCGCTAGGAATCGATGGCGTGAACGCCGACCCGTCCGCGATACTCGCCAGCAGCGGAAACAACGCCATCGCGGACATGCGCAATCAGGTGTTGGGTATGCAGGATGTGTATCTCGGCGGTGCGGAAGGCGGCTTGGGCAACACCGATATGGGAGTGAGCGCCCTAGTGCGCGGATTGTCCGAAGAGACCGACACCGCGATGCGAACTGCCTTCACAAACGCGCTGACCGCTATAGACGCGCTGGAAGAGCCTCTGCCGGAGACGCTGCAAAGCAACCCTGCTGCCGCCCTAGACGCGCACGCCGCGCTCAAGCAAATGCAGCTCACGCTCAGCACCGACATCGTAAGCTTGCTAGACATCACCGTGGGCTTCGCCGACACCGACGGCGACGGGGGGTGAACTCAACCGACGGGGTTAATTCTCGTATGGCAGTATCCACTTGTTTGGCATGCTGCCGGACTTGACGCTTGCCAAATCTGCTTCGGGGTTGATTAGCCTGCCGTGAGGTCTGCCGTTCCACGCTACGAACGCTTCTGCGTTCACGGTGACGCCGTTGTAGCCGCGCATTGCGAAGTCGTCTGCGATGAATTGCGCGGTCTGTAGTATCAGGTCCGGTTGGAACGCCATGCGCTCGACCTGCAACGGCGTCAGGTAGTCGTCCGGCGTGATAAGCCAAGCCTTGCCGCCGTCCAAATCGCGCACATGGTAGTGCACCAGCCCCGTCTTCTCGGTCAGCATTACTCGCCACGCGAATAGATAGCCTGCCTCTGTCCAGCGCACATTGCCCGGATACGCGAAGTGTCGCAGCGGCAGCGCCACCTGCGCGACCGAGAATATCGCCAGCACGACGATTGTCGCCCGCGCCGTCCAGGATAGGCGAACCTGCCCGTGTTCTTGTCCATTGGCGTGCGCCGTTGCGAGCGTGCAGGCGCTGGTGTCTGCACCGCGTGAAACCATGCGCTCTTTTGTCCATCGCAAGGGCACCCGGCGCAAGGGCAGACTACGCAGGAACAACAGGGGCCAATCCGGGCGCAGGAACACGGTCGCTCCGGCTATCATCAGCCACGGGAATATGCCGAGCTTGGGAAACAGCAGCCATGTCGCCAGATGGAACACGACCAGCGTTATGTATGCCCACAGGCGCGTGCGATGCCACAGCAGCCAGCCCACTATAGTCAGGTCGAACGCTGCGCCTGCCCAGCTCATCGCGTAGGCGAGCCAGAGTTCTTGCGGCAACGCCCCTACGATCGGCATATCGCCGTGCTGGTACAGCCATATTCGCAGCGGCTGCGCGTGCATCAGCCAATCCGGGTTGAGCTTGGCGATGCCCGCGAACACATACACCACGCCGACCTGCGCTCTCAGCGCCCACAACACCCACGCCTGCACCGTACCGCGGCGTATCGCGGCATCCTGCATTGACCTGTTGCGCCATGCGTCCACGGAATACACGCGGTCGAGCGGCAGGAATATCATCAAGAAGGCGGCGAGGATCATCCAATAGTGGTGGTTCAGGTATATCGTGCGGTCGATTAGTTCCGAGTATGTGAAACCCACGAAGAACAGCGCGACGCACAGCCGGTATCGATACCCGGCGGCAATGCACATTGCAAGCACGCCAAGCGCGGCAAAGTGCAGATACATCCCCCAGCCGGGCAGCGGCATCACCCACCCAAAACCCGGATACGCAAAGCGATGCACCGGCTCGATGTACAAGTCATCGATCCACCCATTGGCAAACAGCCGCCCAATCGCCACCAGCGCCAGAACCCCGAACGCAACCCGAAATGCCGCAACGGACGCGCCGGAGGTGGGGCGGGATGCCGCGCTTGTGATTCTGTTCCGTATGGCTCCGCCGATAGTCATAGTCCGAGTCATAGTCCATTGATGTTCAACTGATGCTCAACGCCATGATTCGCCACGCAGGTGTCGCTTTGTCGCTTTTCCCATCAAAGGGCTGACAGGGGCGTGTATTTGGGTAAATCAGGTATCATGGTGGCAGATTATCTTCAAGTTGGGAACGGCGACGGATAGCGTTTCCATTCGGATGGTCGAAATAGCGGTAATCTGACAAAGCGATATGCCAACCTGATATACTATGCGCCGATACGCATCGGCACGCACTGGTTTACGGAGGCACAAATTGAGCGAGCATAAATTCACGGTCTATTATATGGGACGCTGGCAGAGCGAGGACTTGAGCGACACGCGCACGGCGCTTGAGCAAGTTGGCGCGAATCTCGAATTGCTGGACTCTATGCACGATGAGGACGCAATCATCGAAAAGGTGCGGGACGCGGACGGCATCATCACATCCGAGTCGCCTATCACGCGCAAGGTGCTGGAGTCGTTGACGCAGTGCAAGGTCGTGCTGCGAACCGGCGTGGGCTTCGATGTGATCGATGTGGAAGCGGCGACCGAGAATGGCATCGCGGTTGTCAACATCCCGGACATGTGGACGCGCGAAGTGGCGAATCAGGCGATGTCGCTGCTGCTTGGGCTGAATCGGCGCGTGGTGAATTTGCACGACGACATCCGCGCGAACTCGTGGACGCCGAGACCGCCATACGAAGTCGGCTCGCTGCACGGCGAGACCATCGGCATACTTGGGCTTGGACGGATCGGAAGCGCGATGGCTCAGCGCGCCAAGGGCTTTGAGCTGGATGTTATCGCGCACGACCCGTACATCGGCGACGAAGTGTTCGGGGAGTGTGGCGTAACGCGCGTGTCGTTCGAGGACATGATGTCGCACTCGGACTACATATCGCTGCACACGCCGCTGACCGACGAGACGCGGCACATCATCGACGAGAACGCGCTGCGGCTTATGAAGCCCAACGCGTATCTCATCAACACATCGCGCGGTCCGGTCGTGGACGAGGCGGCGTTAATCAAGGCGCTGCAAGAGGGCTGGATCGCCGGCGCGGGCTTGGATGTGCTGGAGAAAGAGCCACCGGACCAGGACAACCCGCTGCTGTCAATGGACAATGTGATTCTGTCGCCGCACTCCGGGCACACTTCTGTCTTGTCGCTGCGAATTCGCACAGGGCGCTACGGCGAAGAAGTCGCCACGGTGCTGGACGGCAAGAAGCCGCGCAATCTGGTCAACCCGCAGGTGCTGGAGCATCTGCATCTGGTCTAGCGCGTGCGCGACTGACGATTGATTAGCGATTGGCGCGACACACTAACTCTGCACGGAGTACCACTATGACCGAATTGAGCGCATTGGCGGCGAATGTCAGCGAGTTACTGAAAGAACGCGGCGACACCATAGCCGTGTCCGAATCGTCGTGCGGTGGGTTGCTGTCCGCAGCTCTCGTAGCGATTCCTGGCGCATCGGCATACTACGTCGGCGGCGCGATAATTTACACGCGCGTGGCGCAGGCCGGTTTGCTGCGCGTGCCTGATGAGGCAATGGAGGGGCAGCGTGCCAGCACCGAATACTACGCCACCCTGAACGCCCGCACAATACGCGAGATACACGGCACGACATGGGCGCTAAGCGAGACGGGCGCGAGCGGACCTACGGGCAACCGCTACGGCGACGACGCAGGGCACGCCTGCATAGCCGTATCGGGCCCCGTCGAACGAGCCATCACCATCGAGACGGGGGACAGCGACCGCGAAGGCAATATGTGGGCGTTCGCAGAGGCGGCGTTTGCGTTGCTGGAAGATTGCCTTCAAGAAACCAAATGAGATGACGGGCTGAGTGGAAACTACATAGACTCAGCCTAGAACAGGCTAAACAGACTAAACAGCCCCGCTAGTCCACCGACTATCAATATTATGATAAGCGCGATTGCGTAAAAGGCAAGCATTGCGCAACCAAACCCCAGACCGAACTTGAACCCGTCAAAAATGCGATCCACGGCTAAACCTCCATAGTTTCTGCTCATGAAACTCTATTAGGAACACTAGGATACCGCACGGCGTAGGTTAGCGTCGCGGATACGATGTATGATGCGACTGCCAGCGCGAAGATCGCGGTGTATGCGTCGGTGGCGTTGACTATCAGGGCACCGAGCGCGGGTCCTAGTCCCATTGCGGCTGTGCGGAATGGGCCGGTCAAGCCTGACACAGCGCCGAACGAACGGCGGCCGAAGTACTCGCCTATCATCATGCTGCCCACTATTGGGATGCCGCCGGACGCTATTCCCCAAATTATCGACGCGTAGAACCCGACGCTTTGCGGGTCGATGAAGGCGAAGGCTGCCGTTGGCACGCTTGTCGCAAGCATCACGGTCATCGTCAGACGGCGGATGGTGAACTTGTCCGACAGGTGTCCCCACAGCGGCACGCTCAGCCCGCCCAGCAGCACGCTTATCATCAGCGCGAACGCCGCCGTGCGATATGGCATGCCGTTGTCCGTCAGGAACGGGACGAGTTGGAACGCTACCGCCGCCGTGGTTGTTACCGACAAGAACTCTGCCCAGACGATGAACCAGAACGGCGGCTTGTGTATCACTTCTCGCAGTCCCCAGGCGTACTCGGCGGGCGGCGCGAACGCTGCACCCGCACGCGCTCGCGGCATGCTCGGCGCGGTGTCGCCGTCCGGGCGCAGTCCGATGTCCTCCGGTCTGCGGCGCATTATCAGGAACAGCGGTATGCACAGCGGCAGCGCGATGATGCCCAGTGTCCGATACGCCGCGCGCCAGCTGAATGCGCTTGCCACAAGCGTGATTATCAGCAGGTTGAGAGCCTCGCCGCCGATGCGGTTGAGCGCGGTGATGCCCAGCGCGAGATTGCGCTTGCGCCGGAAGAAGTTCACGGCGACGGTGCGCGGCACAAGGTTTTGCAGGTTGGGACCGGCGAACGAGCGCGATATGATGTACGCGACGTAGAACTGCCAGACGGAGTTGACGCCACTCAGCGTGAACGAGCACGCGCTCACGATTAGCGCGGCGGCGAGCATCATGTAGCGCGGGCCATAGCGGTCAACCAGCTTGCCTACGAAGGGCATCGTCATGCCCGACACCCAAGTTGCGATGGTCGCGGCGAAAGCGATGGTCGTGCGATCCCAGCCCATGTCGTTCGCAATCAGGTCTTGTATGCCGCCGAGCACGGTCTGGGCTACGCCCGTAGCGATGAACGCGCCGAGCGCAGCCGTGCCAAGCACGAGCCAGCCGTAGTAAAAGCGCGGCTTTGGGTGCCAGTCTAGGATATTGGCACCGATGTTTCTCACTTCCAAGTCGATTGCCATCCACTAAAATGTCTGTACACTACAATGCAACCTATATGACGCTCACCTAACGCGCAAGCATTTACCATCCATAACTTCAACAAGAGGTATCCCATTGACGCAAGCAACAGAAACAACCGCCGCTCCCGAAATCCTTGCCCGCGCGCAAGGATGCTTACTCGGACAGTTCGAGGGCGAAATGCTCGGCATGCCGGTTGAGGGCATGCAGTCGGACGACCTCAGGCAACTGTATCCCGACGGACTTACGATCATATCCGACGGCAAGACGGCTTTGTTGCCGCTTGGCATGAACGATGCACAGCCTGCGCTCGCTCAGCTGACCGACGACGGCGAGATGGCGATAATGCTGGCGCGCACGCTTGCGGAACAGGGCAAGTTCGACGCGGACGCCGTGCTGGACGCCTACAAGTTCTGGTGGAACTCGCCCGCATTCGGCTACGGACCAACCGCGCAGAAGGCGTTGGAGCGCGGATACCTAGACCCCGACAGCCAATCCAACGGCGGGCTTATGCGGATTAGCCCCTTGGGTATATTCGGCGTCAACCACGACCCGACGCAAGTCGCGGACTGGGCGAGGCAAGATTCGAGGCTCACGCATATTCATCCCGTTTGCCAGGACTCCGTAGCGGTGTTCACCGTATCCATAGCGCACGCCATCCGCACGGGCTGCGACGGCGCGGCGCTTCATCGCTGGATTATCGACTGGGCGGCGGAAAGCGGGATTGCCGACAGCGTGATTGACGCTCTCCGGCATGCGAGGGACCGCAAACCGTTCTATCCCACCGATATAGGCGCGTCCGATAAACCGTTCAACATCCCATTGCGGCTGTGGGTGCTTGTCGCGCTGCACAACGCATTTTGGCAGCTGCTCAATGTGGACAGTTTGGAAGCGGGCGTAGTGGATACCGTGATGCTCGGTGACGACACCGATACCACAGCGGCGATATGCGGCGCGCTGATGGGCGCGGTATATGGACGCGAAGCCGTTCCCGCGCAATGGAGCGACGCCGTGCTGAACTGCCGGCCGCACGCCGAGCAGCCGCATGTGTTCAAGCCGCGTCCCGATGTTTTCTGGCCCATCGACGCGCTCGCACTAGCGGAACGGCTGGTTTCAGCGTAAGCCGCTTGCTTTCAGTTTGCCCCAGCATCCGCAAGACGCTATATTATTCACGCAATCTTGCAATCTTATGGAGGTTCAACGCAGATTATGACTATGACCGACACCGACATAGAATCCCGCGTGGTTGCCACGCTTGAGCGGCTTGGCATTGAGCATGAGGTTATTCGCATTGATCCGGATTTTGCGGATACTGCCGAGTTTTGCGAGAAGTATGGCTACACGCTCAAAGGCAGCGGCAATACTATCATCGTGGCGTCCAAGCGCGGCGCGAAGAAGTTCTGCGCCTGCATCGTACAGGGGTCGGCGCGGCTGGATGTGAACAAGACGGTCAAGCGGCTGATGGGCGTATCGCGCGCGTCTTTCGCGTCGGCAGACGAGACGAAGGAACTGACCGGCATGATGATTGGCGGCGTAACCGCGTTTGCGCTGCCCGACGATTTGCCTGTTTACGCGGATGAGAAGTTGCTGTCTCAGGAGTCCATCATCCTAGGCTCCGGCAGCCGCTCATCCAAAATACAGATTGCGCCACAAGATATTGCTAAGATTCCCGGCGCGCAGTTCATTGATGGACTTTCGATGTAGGGGGCATTTGCGGTTGATTTGTTTCCTTACAAGACCTACTCATTCCGTCATTCTGAACGCAGCGCAGCGAAGTGAAGAATCTGAAATTCTCGTGGCAAGACAGGGCTATTTGCAAGACAGGGCTATTTGCAAGACAGGGCTATTTGTAGTCAGGGAGTTTAGATTCCTCACTGCGTTCGGAATGACAGAGAAAACTACATTCGGAATGACATAATAAGCGTATCTGGGCAAATGTCCACATAACCTAGGATTTCAAGCACTTGCAGGAAGCGATATGGTTGGTGGGCAACGATTTTCGCCCCCATCCTAACCTTCCCCCTCATGGGGAAGGAACTTTACATACCCCTGTCAGCCGTGAGGTGGGGAGCTGTCTGCGCCACCACTCCTGTTGCCTCGTGCATATATTTGACTAACCTTGTGCGCGGGAATAAACTTAACGCGCCGAGTCCGCGCGACGGCAAACGCGGCAAAGGAGTGTGTATGGATTACGACGGAATGGCGCTGGATTTGCACGCCCGCAATCTGGGTAAGCTCGGCATGGAAGGTGCGATGCCGACCGCATCACCACACACATGAAAGTCGCCGCCGGCTTCGCAATCTCGGATCTTATTCTGGAACCGACGCCGGACGAAATCATCCAATAAGCACTGAACACTAACATTGTGCCTGCCCGTCGCCAAAGCGGTGAGCGACGCACGGCAGGACGAAATCTCGGAACGAAATGGATAGCCAACAATGGTCTGCCGCGCTAGTCCGGGCAGATATTCCCATCACAGAATCCGGTCCATCAATAGGAGAATCCAATGGTAAGCACAGCAAGCAGCAGGGTTAGTTACGCCGGCGTC
The DNA here is from genome assembly GCA_009840355.1 of Chloroflexota bacterium. Lineage (NCBI taxonomy): Bacteria > Bacillati > Chloroflexota > Chloroflexota bacterium. The sequence continues at coordinate 100,310 of VXNZ01000023.1, read as the reverse complement.
GAAGGCGCGGAAGACCTGCTGACACCCGCATTTCTCGATTATGTCGTGGCTGCGTATGACAGGTTCGCCGACCGTGTGCAGGAAGTGCGCGACAAGCGAGAGGCACTGCTTCGCAAGGCGCTCGACGAGGGCATTATGCCCACATTCCTGCCCGATTCCGCGGCGGGCGGCGACTGGCAAGTGCCGGAAGTTCCGGACGACCTGCGTGTGCCCGGCATCGAGATTTCGGGGCCTGTTTCCATCACGAACATGGCGATAAACGCGGTCAACCCCGGTCCGGAAGGCGAGCGCGCGGTTGGCTACCTAGACGATGACGAGGACTCCGGCGGACATCGCCTTGTGGACACGCTGAGCGCGGCGCGCAACCGGCTCGGCATCACGGAGCGCACGCTGTCGTTCCACAACCCGGTGCGTGACCGCACATATACCATCGCGGACGGCGACACGCCATTCTTCATGCACCGCGAGCGCGGCTGGCATCTCGACGAAGCCGATTTCACCGTGGACGGTAAGCCGATACCCGCGACTCTATTGGGTATGGCGCTCACATTCGCTTACGGCGGCAAGGCGCAGGTCGAGCGCGGACAGGGCTTGTATTTCTACCTGCCGAAGACTGAACTGGTCGAAGAGGCGGCGCTCTACCGCGACTTCTTCGCGTTCAGCAGCGAGCATCTGGGATACCCGGACGATGCCGTGATACGCGGGATTTTCCTCGTGGAATCGCTGCCGGCAGTGTATATCATGGACGACCTGATGCACGAACTCGGTCCATACGCGGCAGGTCTGAATGCGGCGCGCTGGGACTTGAAGGCGAGCATACTAGAATACATCATGAACGACCCTGATATGGTTTGGCCTGACAGGTTCGGCGTGGACATCAAGACGACCGACTTCATGGCGAACATATTCCGTCGTCTGGTGGCGGTGTGTCTCAGGCGCGGCGCGGTGCCCATCGGAGGCATGGCGACGGCGCTGCCGAGCCGCGACAACGAGGTGAATGAAATCGCCGCCGCATCGATTCGCGCCGACAAGGTGTGGGAGGCACAGCAAGGCTTCCTGCGCGGCTGGGTGGCACACATTTTCCACATGAAGACGGCGAGCGACCCGTTCAAGGAGTATATCACCGACGACTGGCAGCCCAGCGAAGATATGCTTGACCCGGACAACTACCCGGTGAGCATCGAACGGCCGGAAGGTCCCATCACCGCCGAAGGTTCGCGGCGAAACGCGCGGATGATAATTGAGTATGTCGAGGGTTGGCTGCAGGGACGCGGCGCAAAGGGCATCGACAGCCTAGAAGGCAAGCCCGGCGCGCATCCGGCGCTGATGGAGGACTTAGCCACGGGGCGCATCTCAGTGGCGCAGATGGGGCAGCGCATCATCCACGGCGCGGTATGCGAAGACACCGAGCAGGCGCACGACCTCGTCCTAGCCAAGAAGTTCATGCAGGACGAACTCGCGGACATCCTAAAGCGCCGCGAAGCGGTCATACCGGCAGGCGACGAAGCCGCGCATGCCGCCTACCAAGAACAAGAAGATCGCTACAACAAGGCGTTCAAGGTGTCATTGCGCTGGATCAAGAATTACACCGAGCTAAACTTCCGCAGCCTGGGGACTTATACGCATGCGGACTTCGAGCGGATAGCGGCGGAGGACGACGCGTTTTAGGCGCTAATGGCGCGGCAGTCCTGCCCTACCGCACTATCTGGAAGGGCGGCATCATGTTGGGCAGTTCGACTTCGAGCAGGACGGGCGCGTTGGCTTGTAGGGCTTGGTGTAGGGCTTCGCCTATGTTGGCGGGGTCGGCTTTCATGCCGGTTACGCCGAACGCTTCGGCTACTTTCAGAAAATCCGGGTTGTTTAGGTCTGTGCCGATGAAGCGTTCTCCGTACTGGTGCGTTTGGTCCCACATGGATGCGCCGTATGCGTGGTTGTTGAAGACGACTGCCACGGCGTTGATGCCGTATCGCGCGGCTGTGGAAAGCTCCTGTATGTTGTACATGAAGCCGCCGTCTCCGCACAGCGCGACTACGCGCTTGTCGGGCATGCCTACTTTCGCGCCGAGCGCGGTCGGATAGGCATAGCCGAGTGTGCCGAAGTATGACGATGTTAGGTAGGTGCGCGGCGTGTTCACCGGATAGGCGACATGGCTCCAGTAGCCGATGTTCGTCATGCCGCTTACCAGAATGTCGTCGTCGTCAAGCGCACCGCGTATGTCTTGGATTATCTGCAACTGGTCGGAAGCGAGTTCGTCTAGGTCGTTGTCTGCGGACTGCCTGTATCCTGCAATCTCTTGGCTGCGCGATTCCTTTGGCGCGCTGATTGCTCGCAGGCTTTCTAGCAGTTGGCGCAATGCCTGCTTGGCGTCACCCACTATGCCCACTTCGGTCGGCAGGTTCTTGCCGATTTCGGTGGCGTCCGCGTCTATGTGGACGATGGGCGGGATGCTGTCTGGCTCGAATGCCCTGAATAGCAGGCGCGTGCCTACCGCGAGCAGCGCGTCGCAGTCCGGCAGCACATGCTTCACAGGCTCGACGAGCGCGTAGTTCACGCCAACCATCAGGTCGTGGTCGTTCGGCAGCGCGCCTTTGCCTTGCTGCGTGGTCATTACGGACGCTTGCAGAAACTCTGCGACCTCGCGGAGTTCATCTGCCGCGCCGGATATGATTGTGCCGCCACCGGCGATTATCGCCGGTCGTTCCGCGCGCGCCAAGACTTCGGCTGCGCGCCGTATGGCGTCCGCGTCGGCGGCGTCGGACGGATAGACTTCCGGTTCGATGATGTCCGCGTCGCCCATAGCGGCGAGAGTGTCCGGCGGCACCTCTAGTTCGACAGGTCGCGGGCGTCCTGTCGTCAGCTGGCGGAACGCCTCGTGCACAGCCTCCGGTATCTCGCCGACTTCGGTTACGCGGTGATTCCACTTGGTGATGGGCTTGAACACATCGAGCTGGTCTTCGACTTCGTGGAGCTGCCCCTGCCGCTTGCCGAGTGTGTTACTGGCAATCTGTCCTGATACGAGCAGCACGGGCGAGGAGCTTGCGAACGCCGTGCCAAGACCGGCGGTGGCGTTGAGCGCGCCGGGACCGGGCACGACCATCGCCACGCCCACTTTGCCCGTTGCCTTGGAGTAGCCGTCAGCCATGTATGTGGTCGCCTGCTCGTGGCGCGTATGCACGAGTTGGATGTCGTCGCGCAGGTCGTATAGGGCGTCGAACGCCGCCATTATCTGCACGCCCGGCAAGGTGAATATGGCATCGACGCCTTCGGATCGCAGTTGCCGCGCAAGAGCCTGCGCGCCGCTCATTCGTGGCATAATTCGTCCTCCCGTCAGCCTGAAAACGAAATCTGGTTAAAACGAAAGCCGGCGGTAATGTCGTAACACAGCGTTCGACATCGCCGCCGGCATCGCGTGAAGGGCTATTCCACTGAGTTCAGCGGATTGACCGTAACCCTGCTCAGCGTACTGTCCCCCGTGTTTCGGAACTGGTGGTTCACATTGGGCGGCACGAGCACTGCGTCGCCCTTCTTGATAGGGTATTCAGTGCCCTCTACCCACAGCACGCCCTCGCCTTCGGTGATGAACGCCTGGTGCTCCCACTCGTGGATGTGCCCGGGGCTGGTGCCTCCCGGCGGGTGCTGCACATACAGCATCACATAGTTGGGCACACCGTCTTCGGGACCCAAGATTGGGTTTTCCAAGCCTTCGTAGTTCTTTATGACTGGTTCCACGATTTGCTCCCTTCGGGTGGTTGCATTGTTGGTTGTAGCTTTGGAATTATAAGGCGTTTAGCGGGGCAATTTTGACCTTGCGTAAGCATAGGGTTTTGCTAGGGCTGGTGAGCGATGATTTAGAACAACACCGCTGCTGCGAAAATCGCGCCAATCGTGACGCTGTGCAGCCCGATAATCCAGCGTTGATTGCCTTCCACGCGGTCAAGCCCTGCATCCTGCCGCGCTTCCAGTTGCCCTAGCCGTTCCAGCATCTCGCGCCGCCACTCCTGTTCGTTCTCGCGTTCCGCTTTCAGCCGAGCCGTTCGCTCTGCAATCAGTGTCATATCGTTGCCCTTCCCGCTAATGCCTTGCTAGCTTAAATGCTTGATAAGCGTAGTTATCAGTTGTCAGTTTGGGTACAATTTGCAACCCCTGACTACTGACACCTGACAACTAGTCGAAGTCGCGGGCTATGGACTGTGGGGCTTCGCCGTTCCAGACTCGCTGCATGTTTTCGTAGCCGAATTGGGCGCGGCGGAACCAAGTGTTCCAAGTGGTGCCTGCCATGTGCGGCGTTACCACGACATTGTCCATTCGCAGCAGCGGGTTGTCGGGATCGACCGGCTCTTGCTCGAACACATCCAAGCCTGCGCCGGCGATGACGCCATTTTGGAGTGCATCTATCAGCGCGGATTCGTCCACTACGGGACCGCGCGCGGTGTTGATTAGCACGGCTGTGGGCTTCATCATGGCGAGGCGCTCGCGGTTGACGATGTGGTGCGTCTGCGGCGTGAGCGGCGCGTGGCAGGTTACGATGTCCGATGTGCGGAACAGTTCGTCGAGCGAGACACGGCGCACATCGAGTTCGCGCTCGCGCTCTTCGTCCAGAGGGTACGGGTCGTAGTACTGCACCTGCGCGTCGAAGCCCTGCACGCGCCGCGCGACCTGCCGCCCGATGTTGCCGATGCCCAGCACGCCCACGAGCTTGTCTGCCATCTCGAAGGTGTTGCTGCCGGTAATCGGCGCGTTCCAACGACCTTCGCGCGTGGCGGGTTCGACGGGCATCAGCTGCTTGTACAGCGCCAACATCAGCAAGAGAGCGTGGTCGGCTACAGCCCACGAATTTGCGCCGCCGTTGTTCGCGCACGGCACTTCGAGCGCTGCCATGAGTGGCAGATTCATGCTGTCATAGCCTGCCGCGAGCAGCTGCACCAGCCGCGCATTCTCGGCGGCGCGCAGCACATCGTCGTGAAGGCGCGCGCCATAGACCAGCAGAAAATCGGCGTCTTCGACCATCGCCTTCTGCTCGTCGATGGGAGTGGCGGCGGTCGCGAGCTCGGTCGTCCAGCCGTCAGGCGTGTACTGCGTTATGACATCCACAATCTCCGGCCGCAGCCCGTGAAGAAAGACTACCTTTGCGCCCTGCATATCGTACTCCAGACTACTTGAACACTGCTGTCGTCGAACCGTCGGCGGCGCGAGACATTCGCTTATCCGCCGTACATTTTGCGGAGTTGGTCCTTCAGCTTTTCTACGCTGAAGTCTTCGGACTGGCACAGGCTAATCATCTCGCGCTCGCGGTCTTCCACGCGCTTGACGGCAGCCGGCACATCCGCGGCGATGTCGTGCGGAATGCTCATCACGCCGTGCTGGTCGCCCAGAATAATGTCGCCCATGTTTACCTTCAAGCCGCCGACGGTAACCGGCACGGCAACATCGATGAGGTGCACATACGCGTGTGAGACGAGGACATCGGTGGCGAAGGCGTTGAAGCCCAGCTCGCGCATTTCGTCGAGGTCGCGCACGCCGCCGTCGGTTACGGTGCCCACGCAGCCCAGCGCGCCGTGGATGTTCGCCTGCACTTCGCCCCAGAACGAGCCGATGACATTGGGATAGTCGAGGTCTTGCAGCACTAGCACGCGCGGCTCCGGCACGCTCAAAATCGCATCGACCCAATCGAGGCGCGAGACATTCATGTGTCCGCTCGGCGGCATATTCGCTGTGATAACGGCAGTAACCGCGTAGCCAATCATGTGTCCCATTTCCGGGAAGATGGACTTGACGGCGGGGAGCATAAAGCCTTCCGTGCGCGGCATTACGTCGAATGTTTCGATGGCGTTGGCGACGGAGCAAGTCGGAATCTGTCGCAGTTCTTCCAACTGCTCGGCGGTCAAATTAGGCACTGGCAACCTCCTGATATGTGCAAGTGTCAGAATCGTCGAAAAATCGCATGGCAAAGCCTGCTTGAACGATTCAAATCATACCACACAGCGCCGAACTGCCGCACAGATGCCACCACAAGTCCCATTTCCGCTCCGGGGGCAGGTTAGGCAGGTTAAGGATGACGGCAAGAGTAACCACAAATCATCTAAACACTTATGGCGGATGGCACTCTCCGCGTCCCTACTCTTCCACAATCGTAAAAGTGCTCGTAATCTCAGCGCGTCCTCCTATCGTCGCGCCTATCGAACAATAGCGTTCTTCCGATAATTCGATCGCGCGGCGGACGGCGGATTCGCGCAGTCCTCGCCCTCGCACCGTGTATTGCAACTCAATGGCAACCCATGTCCACGGCGCGTCCGGCAGCTGCTCGCCGGTGACGCTTATCTCCAGCCCGGTCACATCTTGGCGCTGCCTTCGCAGTATGTTCACCACATCGATGCCGCTGCAACTGCCGAGACTCGTCAGCAGCAGGTCGCCGGGCATCATGCCGTCGAATGCGTCGCCTTCGCTTTGCGGCGCGTCAACGGTTACCGTGTGCCCGTGTGTATCCTGCGATGAGAATTGGAAATCCCCCTGCCAGCCTAGGTTGACGCTGCTTGTGGGTCTGTCTGTCATGGTCGTGTCCTTTGTGTATGCGTATGCGCCGGGGCGGTTTGCTCGTGAGACGAATTCACAGGTTTGGGGTTCGGATAATTGATATGGTCGTGCAAGTGTGGTGTGTCAGTAGCGGTATCTTGCTCCTATCCTATCCTAGCCTTCCTTCTATTCTAACTATTCTAACCTTCCTCGGAGGGGCTGACAGGGGTATGTAAATGGTGATTTATTGGGATTTTGGTATCACATGAACGCCGCTCAGGGGAAATTGTCCAAAGCGCCGTCAGGCAAACACATGGTTACGGGCGGCGTGATACAATAGCGTCCTAGGATGCCTGTCTGATATGGCATAAGTATGGAGGAGCACCATGACGAATAAGACTGACGTTACCCTGGACGATTTGTACGAGGCACTGCGAGATGTGTACGACCCCGAAATCCCGGTGAATATCGTCGATCTCGGGCTGGTGCGCGATGTCGCGCTGGTCGAGAAGAATGTCGATGTGAAGATGACCCTGACCTTCGCCGGCTGCGGCATGGGTCCCTATATCGCGCAGCAGGCGGAGTGGCGTCTCGCCGAAATCGAGGGCTTGGAGGACATCAACGTGGACCTCGTTTTCGACCCGCCTTGGACGCCGGACGAGATTACCGACGAGGGCAGGAAGCTGCTGGGGTTGGACTAAGGGAGTCTGTCAGTTAGTCAGTTTATCAATCAGTCCGTAAGTGTCTTTCGCGCAGTCTGTTGGCGGTTACGCAATAGATGCTCAATGCACGGTATTCTCACCATACACCATAGAGGGATATTGCGGCGCGTAAGGGTCTCAATATCGTCGATTCCTGCGAAAGCAGGAATGACGAATTGAAAATCACTGCACAGTGAGAATATCCCGATGCACTAACGGACTGACGAACCGACATACTGACATACCGAGATACTGAAAGACTGAGGCACTCTCATGACTATGAACCCGCAGCAGGCGGCTCAGGCACGCCAGCGCATACAGGCGATGCAACGCCAGTTCGAGCAGAAGCGTCAGCTCGCGGACGCGCTGGCGCAGATAGGGCGCAAGATTGGCGTGTACTCCGGCAAGGGCGGCGTGGGCAAGACGACCGTCGCCGTGAACCTCGCGTCCACTCTCGCGCACCAGGGGTACAGCGTGGGCATCTTGGATGTGGACATTGACTGCCCTAATGTGGTGCGCGCGATGAAGGTCGCCGAGCGTCCGCAAGTCGGAGAGGGCAACAAGATGCTGCCTTCCGAGCGTTTCGGCGTGAAGATTATGTCTATGGGCTTTTTCCAGCAGAACGAAGAAGAGGCAATCATCTGGCGTGGACCTATGGTGCACAACGCCATCAACCAGCTCTTGCAGACGACCGACTGGGGTGAGCTGGACTACCTAGTCGTGGACTTGCCGCCGGGCACATCGGACGCGCCGCTTACCGTGATGCAGAACCTCGACCTCGACGGTTTCATCGTGGTTACCACGCCGCAGGAACTCGCCAAGATAGACGCCAAGCGCTCCATCAACATGATTCGCAAGTTGCAAGTGAATGTGCTGGGCGTCGTGGAAAACTTCTCCGGCGACATCTTCGGCAGAGGCGCAGGTGAGGAGCTTGCGGGCGAACTAGGGCTGGACTTCCTAGGCAGCCTGGAACTGCGTCCCGACTACCGTGATACATCTAAGCCGACCGTGCTGCTCAGCAACGAAGTGTTAGGCGAATACGCCGCCATCGCCGATAAAGCCCGCGCCGCCCTGGATGGGGGATGATATGAGTGAGAATGAAAAAAAGGATAGGTTAATACGCTACGTGCATGCGGCAGAAGCTGATGACAAGTTGCTGGAACTCCTGAAGTGTGTTGAGAATGGCGAGACTATAATCATCACTCGACAGGGCAAGAAGGTCGCACACCTGACGCCGCCGAACGACGAACTAGAGCGCAAGCTGCGAAAAGAAGCTTGGGACGAAATTGAGCGAAGGCGGGCCACTTGGCAGAAGACAGGGAAGACTATGACGACTCAGGAGATTCTGGACCTGCGCCACGAGGGACATCGTTTCTAGGTGATATAGTTATCGACGCTTCACTGACGCTTAACTGGTTTCTAGACGAAGTTGTCGATCCCATAACCAGTTCGGTATGGACTCAGATGGCTCAATATGAACCCTTCGTTCCACCGATATGGCACTTGGAAGTAAGGAATGTCCTCCTTTCGTCTGAACGACGTGGGCGCCTCGCTGCGGATCGCCTTGATGAACTCTTACGTGATTTGACTACATTACCCATCAGAAATGATGAATTATCAGACTTGGATACCGCTTTTGCGCTCGCAAGAACTCACGGTCTCTCATTCTACGACGCCACCTACTTAGAACTCGCGAAGAGACGCCGAGCGCCCCTCGCAACCCTAGACTCCGCCCTCAACCGTGCCGCCATCGCTGAAGGCTTACCCCCACTGCCGCAATCTTGACCTGTGCTGGTCGCGCTGAGGCATCGTTGATAATAGAAAGATATGAAACCACCGGAGGAAAGAACCATGTTCTACAGGCTATATACCGGCGACGACGGACAGTCGCACATGGACGAGAGCCACGACCCGCCTGAGGTGCAGGGCGCTACTAGCATCGTGGTGCGCAAGCAGGAAGTCGGCTACTTCATCGACTGGCATCCCGCGCCGCGCCGCCAGTACATCATCACCCTGCGCGGCAATGTGGAGATTGGGCTTGGCGACGGCACCGTCTATACGCTGGGACCCGGCGATATGATGCTCGCCGAAGACATTACCGGACAGGGGCACACCACAAAGGCAGTGGGCGACGAAACTCGCGTCTCCGTAGCCATCACCCTCGACTAGACCGCGTACTAATTTAACGGCTGTCATTAATTGCCCACCGCTTTGACGCCCTTGTGCATGCCAGATTATACTTACAGCCAAACCGCAGTATCGACATGCCGAAGGATTGACTATGAGCTACGAAGACATTGTTGTTACCAAAGAGGAGGGCGTGGGCGTCATAAGGCTGAACAGGCCGAAAGTGCTGAACGCGCTCAGCAAGCGACTGTACCGCGAGGTTGACACCGCCATTGGCGACATGGAAGCCGACGCGGACATCAAGGCGGTGATATTCACCGGCACGGGCGATCGCGCGTTCTCCGCCGGCGCGGACATCCACGAACAGGTGCGAGACGCCGAAAACCCGCCTCCGCCCGACCCCAACCGTGCCGAGTATTCCTGGCATGTCGCCACCTGCACGAAGCCTACCATCGGCGCTCTCAACGGCCTGTCATACGGCGGCGGCGCGGTCATGGCGTCCAGCTTCGACATCCGCGTGGGCTGCGATCGCTCGCGATTCCGCTTCCTCGCCGCGTCATACGGCCGCGTGAACTCCACCTGGACATTGCCGATGCAGGTCGGCTGGCCCAAAGCTAAAGAGCTGCTGTTCAGCGCCAAAGTGGTGGAGCCTGAAGAGGCGTATCAGATTGGCTTGCTGAATCATCTCGTCGAAGTGGACGAGCTTATGCCTAAGGCGATGGAAATCGCCAAGCTAATCGCCGCCAACGACGCCCGCATGGTGCAGGGCATCAAGCAGCTGATGACCGAGGATGTCGGCGAGGGCTGGCGTTGGATGCACGACAACGAATCGCAAGCTCAGAAGACATATCTCGCGCCCACCCCGGTCGAAGAAGGCTTCGCGGATTTCATAGCGCGTAAGGGCCGCAAAGACGCCTAGGCAATCCAACGCAATAGCGCCTGAAGCAAATGGACGGACGATGATGACCACCGATTCTGACAGAATCAGCCGTCCTGAAGGCGCTTATGAACACTTGGCGACAAAGGCTGATATTGCCAAGTTAGAGGCAGAGATACGTTTGCAACGCTGGCTTGCTTTGGCGATATTGGCAGTCGTGATTGCGAGCGTCGTTGGGCAGTTCATGTCGTAACGGGCTATCTATCCCAAATCGCATCATACAACAGCAAAGCCTATTGATAAACAAAGCCCATTGATAATTGAAAAGGACACGCCGATGACATCTGCAAATGGCAAGTTGAAGACACCGCTTGAAGGCATACGAGTGTTGGATCTGGGACGCTATCAGGCCGGGCCGCGCTGCGCGTTGATGTTCGCGCGCATGGGTGCCGAGGTAATCAAGGTGGAGTCGGTGCGCGGCGACGAAAGCCGTGCGAACGGGCCCCGCGTGCGCGGGCAGTCCGCCTACTGGGTGCAGTACAACAGCGGCAAGAAGAGCCTCGCCATCAACCTGCGCACCGAAAAGGGCAAGGAAGTACTGCGCGACCTCGTGAAGGTGTCCGACATACTCTTGCAAAACTTCCGGCCCGGCACCATAGACATCATGGGCTTCGGCTACGACAAGATTAAAGAGCTGAACCCGAAAATCATCATGATTAACGTGTCGGCTTATGGGCAATACGGGCCCAACCGCGACAAAGTCGGCTTCGACCCCATCGGGCAGGCGATGGGCGGCTTGATGACGCTCACCGGGTACGGCGACCTTCCGCCAATCAAGACATACTTCCCGCTTATCGACCGTATCACCGCGCTGCACGCATGCATCGGCGCGCTGGCGGCATTGCGAGAGCGCGAAATTTCAGGGGAAGGACAAGCGCTCGAAGTCTGCCTTGCGGACACCGGCTTCACGGTCAACGAAATCCCCATCTCCGCGTATCTCGGCGGCGGCGTAGAGACCACGCGCCCGGACGAAGCGGTCGGCGGCGGCGGTACGCCATTCGGCGGCATGTACGAAACTTCCGACGGCTATGTCATACTTGCCGCCGGCAACGACAACATGTGGCCGCGCACCTGCGAGGCGCTAGGGCATCCCGAATGGCTGGAAGACCCGCGCTTCGAGACTCGCGATTCTCGCACCGAGCATGTGGATGTGCTCGAAGGTGAAATCGGCAATTGGCTCAAGCAGCGCAGCACGAAGCAGGCGGTGGACGAACTTTCGGCGCACAGCATACCCGTCGCGCCGGTGAACACCACCGAGCAGGCGGCGAACGAGCCGCAGCTGCACGAGCGCGAGATCCTGATGGAAGTGCCCGATCCCGTCGCAGGCACGATGTGGGTCAGCGGCAAGTCCATCAAGTTCAGCCGCACGCCGATGGTAGTGGGTTCTGCGCCGACAGTAGGGCAGCACACCCGCGAGTTGCTAAGCGACATTCTAGGCTATTCCGACGACCAAGTGCAGTCGCTGGTGGATGAGGAAGTGGTGGGGGTGAGTTAGCGGTCAGGGTCTCCGTCAATGGCTGACAACGGAGAAAATGCCAGGCTACGGCGAGCGTTTGACCGTCTGCCTAAGAGCGGCAGTCATGGAAGCGCTGTAACATCACGCCACCCTGATGTGATGCCGGAGTGGATAATATCTAAGAGCCTTACGACGAATAGATTGAAACCCACGAAAGAAGCGAGCAACGCAGGATAATCATTGTTGGCAGAGTCCCACATTCGACCAATGGATTAAGGTAGTGTTTATCGGAGTGCAATACTCGCGAGTTGCTCACTGCTTATCCTGACAGAAGGCTATCAAAGAGATACGTAGTGAGACCATGGCAGAGCCTATAAGTGTTCCCCAAGAAATTGACGCGCTGCCAGAGGCTACTGTCAAGTATTGGGCAGACGACCAAGTACTGGAAATACACAACGGCAAGGCACTGGGAGACGGCGAGGAAATCGCCCAATTCATAACTGTGTTTTATGATCGGGAAAACGAGAACGAAGTCGCCGCCGTACGACTTGACCTTGCGGAATATGTGCTCAAGCCGTTCGTGGACGCAATTCTGGCAAAGTATGGCGTATCGCTTGATACCTTGCAATTCCACAAGCAGGCGAAAGTTAATATCGGAATGGAAGCGGCAGAAGCCGACTGAGAACATTAACAAGCTGACTGAAACATCGAAAAGCTCACCACTGAGCAAAGCATTGCCAATGACTAACACGAACACGCAGCCCACCGACAGGTTCTTCAATGCCGCTGACGGCGTGCGCCTGCACTATGCCGACTGGGGCGCGCCGAACGATGACGCGCCGCCCGATCCCCCAACAGTCGTGCTGCTGCATGGCTTGCAGGATTGCGCGCATAGCTGGGATACATTCGCCGCCGCGATGCGCTCGGAATATCATGTTGTATCGCTGGACCATCGCGGACACGGCGACAGCGCGCATACGACGCCGGACGCATACGGCTACCGCGACTATGTCTCCGATCTCGAATCGCTGGTGGCGCATCTCGGCTTGCGCGACTTCGTGCTAGTTGGGCACTCGGCGGGCGGGCGATATGCCTTTACATTCGCGGCGGAACATCCCGAACTGGTCCGCGCGCTGCTCATCGTGGACATCGATCCGGACGCGGTGAATGCGGATTCTCAGAGCATGTTTGTGCGCTACAACAGCGAGTCCGACGAGTGGGACTCGCTCGACGCGGTGGTGGAACGCTTGCGCTTGCGGCAGCCGCAGTCCACGGACGATATGCTGCTGCAACAGGCATTATGCATGACGCGCGAAACCGCGGGCGGCAGGCGAGTCTGGAAGCGCGACCGCAAACTGCTCGCCGCCTACGAGCGCCCCGACGTGTGGGACATATGGGGCAAAGTCGCCGTGCCCACGCTGATTGTGCGCGGCCGGCAGAGCAACCTGCTGACGCACGAAGTCGCCGTGCGGATGCGCGAGGCGATTGCGAACACCGCGCCTTTAGTGCGTCTTGCCGAACTCGAAGGCGGTGGGCACTGGTTCTACCAAGAGTTCCCCGGCGCCTTCGAAGCCACAGTCCGCTGGTTCATGCGCGCCGTCAAGGATGCGTCCAAATAGCGCAAAGATAGAGTAGTAGGATTCTTCGCCTATTCGCTATTCCTCGTCTTCCCAATCGGCATCCGCGTCAAGAATCCCTTGAGCGCGTTCCAGGTTGTGCTCGTACACCAGTACGCGGTGGGGAATGAACTGGAACGTGCCTACGCCGCCATACCCGAAACCCAGTGGCTGGACAAATGCGCCGATTCCGTTTTCCCGAAGAAGCTGAGCCACCATCTGCGCCTCCATCTCGTTGGGATAGGTGGCAAACTCGACCGTTGTGTTATCAGCAGGCATAGTCGTCTCGAACGGTGGGCGATTGTGTCTGATTGCGGGCGCTTGTGGGCAATTGCTTGTGGCGGTAGAAACTACCTGCCGATGTAGCGAGGTTGGCGCTTTTCCACGAATGCCCGCACGCCTTCTTTGTGGTCGGCGGTACGGCGCGCGATGTTCTGCGCGGGTCCGGCGAGACGCAGGCTTTCTTCCAAATCGGTATGCAGCGATTTTTGCACGAGCCGCTTTATCATCGCCATGGAGTATGTCGGACCGTCCGCGATGCGCTGCGCCAACTCAAGCGTCGCATCCATCAGCCTGTCGTGCGGCGTAACCTTGCTGACCATGCCCAGCCGATACGCCTCGTCCGCGTCCACGATGTCGCCTGTGTATTGCAAGATGAAAGTGTTGCTGATGCCTATCATGCGCGGCAGCTGCCAGCACGACCCGTCCGCAGGGATGAGACCGCGCCGGATGAATGTTTCCGAGAAACGCGCGTTTTCGGACGCGATGCGGATGTCGCAAGACAGCGCGATGCCCATTCCAAGCCCCATCGCGTAGCCGTTCACAGCGGCGATTGTGGGCTTTTGCATGTTGTGCAGCGTCAGCGGCATAAAGCGCACGCCGTCCATGTAGCTCTCGCCCGACGCGGCGGCTTCCCACTGCTCCTCGAGGTGTTGCCAGGGCGTCCGGTCGTCCGGGATGGGTGCTTCATCGCGCTCTTCGTTGGCTTCGTTCATGCGCTTCACATTCGCGCCGGAGCAGAACGACGGATCGCGTCCGGTCAACACCAGCGCGCGCAGAGTAGAAGACGCCTCCAAGCGGTCTATCTCGGCGTTAATCTCCGCCGCCATCTCGTCGCCAATGGCGTTGCGAGTGCGCGCGTCGTCCATCGTGATGACCAGCACGCCGCCGATCTCTTGCGTTTCGATGTATTGATATGACATTTCCTGTTATTCGCTCCCATCCTAACCTTCCCACACGGGGGAAAGGAACATTATCCTTCTTACCCTGTTATCCTTCTATCTTGGATTTCAGGCAGTTGAAGAATTGGTTCATCAGCATGCGCGATGCGTTGCCCATAAGGCGCTGTCCCACGCGGGCGACCACGCCGGTAACCTGCGCGTCTCCTACGACGCTTACCTGCGTGCCGCCATTGATGTCCGAGAGCGTCAGCACGCCTTCGCCGCGCACGCTGCCGCCTCTGCCTCTGCCCTGCACGACCATCCTGTACGATTCGCGGTGTTGCTTATCGGCAATGGTAACGCTGCCAGTGTAATTGCCGCGCACCGCCGCCACGCCCACGCGCATCGCGATGTTGTATGTGTCCTCGTCCACCGGCTCGAAGCTCTCGCAACCGGGTATGCAGCCGGCGAGCGTCTCCGGAGTCATCAGCATGTCCCAAACGCGCTCGCGCTCGGCGTCAATGGTGAAAGCGCCTTCTACCTTCAAGCCAAAACTCCTCTCGATTATCTTGAATCAGTCCCAAATCAGACCCAATCAGGCCCATCCACCACAGATTCTAGCACATGCGGCTGCTATGACAGTCAACTATCCCATCATGAGACGATTTCACAAATCCCTACCGTTGTCATTCCGAACGCAGTGAGGAATCTGAAATCGTCGCATGCAAACCTGTTTCCGACTTTAGATTTCTCGCTTCGCTCGAAATGACACGAATGAATTGTATTTGTGAAGTCGTCTCCATCATGCGCATCCTACCTATCTGGCACATCTTGTCCATCGATGTCAGTTTTCACGGGTATAGCCCATTGTACTTTATCCTGTTATAATCGCCCAAAATCCGCAGGGGTGCGCGACGCTCCCCGATTGCATTTGAGACTGCTTTTACAACAATCTCTAATGCCGGTTTATAGCACTGATCATATTCTTTGGGAGGATTCGTATGGGTCAGTCAATCACTGTAGTGGTCAACGGCACATCACATACCAGCGAGGTAGAGCCGCGCCTGCTGCTGGTGCAGTATCTGCGTGAAACGCTCAATATGACGGGCACGCATGTGGGCTGCGACACGAGCAATTGCGGCGCATGCACGGTCATCCTAAATGGAAACGCCGTGAAGTCTTGCACCGTGTTCGCTGTGCAGGCGGACGGCGGCAAGGTTACGACCGTCGAAGGGCTTGCCGCGGCAAACGGCGACCTTCACGCTGTTCAGGAAGGCTTCTGGGAGGAGCACGGTCTGCAGTGCGGCTTCTGCACGCCGGGCATGATTATGATGTCCTACGACCTGCTGTCGAAGAACCCCAGCCCATCGGAAGCGGAGATTCGCGACGGGCTTGCGGGCAACCTGTGCCGCTGCACGGGCTACCACAACATCGTCAACGCGGTGCAGTACGCCGCCGAGAAGATGTCGTCATAAGAGTCCGTCAGTCCATCAGTTATTCAGTCTATCGGTTCCTCTAAAGTAGAATGGCTGGAATGATAGCAACTAACTGAAAGGCTGACGCACTGACAGACTGAAATACTAGGAGGCTGAAACATGGTTACAAGTGCATTCGCATATCACGCGCCAACGAGCGTCTCAGAGGCAGCGCGGCTCTTGGCGGAACACGGCGACGAGGCGAAGCTGCTGGCAGGCGGCCATAGCCTTATTCCCCTGATGAAGCTGCGGCTTTCCGAGCCCAGCGTGCTCATCGACCTCGGCAAGATAGAGGGCATGTCCTACGTACGCGAGGCGGATGGCGGCGGTCTGTCGATAGGCGCGATGACGACCTACGCCGACTTGCAGGCGTCCGACCTTGTGCAGAGCGGTGCGCCTCTGCTGGCAGACGCGGCGGGACAGGTCGCTGACCAGCAAGTGCGTAACATGGGCACCATCGGCGGCTCGCTGGCGCACGCCGACCCGGCGGGCGACCTGCCGGCGGTAGCCGTCGCTCTCAACGCCGAGCTGGTGACAAGCTCGACTAGCGGGCATCGCACCATCGGCATCGACGACTTCTTCGTGGACCTGCTCACCACCGCGCTCGGACCCGAAGAAATCCTGAACGAGATTCGCATCCCCACGCTCGCGGCAGGCAGCGGCTCGGCATACGCCAAGTTTGGCAACAAGGCATCGCACTACGCCATCGTAGGCGTGGCGGCGGTGGTAACGGTGGACGGCAGCGGCAATTGCTCCGGCGCGAGCATCGGCATCACGGGCGCCGGTCCGACCGCCGTGCGAGCGAGCGATGCTGAAGCGGCGCTAGTAGGCAGCAGCCTAGACGATGCCGCAATCGCCGCAGCTGCAAGCGCAGCCGGCAACGGCATCGAGTTCAACGAAGACGTGCACGCGTCCGCCGAGTACCGCGCGCACCTTACTTCGGTGTATGCGACACGCGCTATCCGCGCTGCTATCGCCAACGCCGGCTAAGCACGACTACGCAACACCATATAACAAGCGATAATACCGCCCCTTGCCCTAAACACATTGTCCACAGGGCAAGGGGCGGTATTACTTCAAGGCAAAATCTCCGAATGGGAATAAGCCCCTTCTCCCTGTCAGCGCCATAGGGGGAGAATGTTAGGATGGAGGCAAAGCGCCCAAAGAAAAGCACTCATCCGCTATCATTTCGCCCACTTCATCCTGCCATTCCGCACGCAGCACAACGAAGCGAGGAATCCAAAATCGCGGAATGCAAGTGCGACGATTTTAGATTCCTCACTGCGTTCGGAATGACACTATAAGCGTATCTGGGCAAATGTCCACAAGACCCAGAGAAATGCCGCGCGTATCCGAACTACATGCCCGGAAAATGCGCGGCAGTCAGAGCGACAAGCGCGAACGCCTACCCCCTGCCGACATAAGGCATCTTCGTCGCCATTATGGTGATGAACTGCACATTGGTGTCTAGCGGCAGGTTCGACATGAACAGTACGGCTTCGGCAGCGTGGTTGACATCGTAGGTAGGCTCGACTATCGTCTCGCCGCTTGCCTGCGGGACCCCGCCGCCCATGCGTTGGGTCATAGGCGTCGCCGCGTTGCCGATGTCTATCTGCCCGCAAGCGATGTTGTACCTGCGCCCGTCCAGCGATGTGGATTTCGTCAAGCCCGTGATGGAGTGCTTGGTCGCGGTGTAGGCGACGGAATCGGGGCGCGGCGTGTGCGCCGATATAGAGCCGTTATTGATTATGCGCCCGCCCATCGGGTCTTGGTTCTTCATAATCTTGATGGCTTCCTGAGTGCAGATGAACGAGCCGGTCAGGTTGGTATCGACGACCGCCTTCCACGCATCCACCGGGATGTCTTCCATCGGCATTCGCGGCGAGCCGATGCCCGCGTTGTTGAACAGCACATCGAGCCTGCCGAACTTTTCCTTCGTCTGCGCGAACAGGTTGCGAATCGAATCGACATCCGTTACATCGGTAGAGACGGCGAGCATGCGCTCACCGGCGTCTCCCGCCTCCGCGATAGTCTCTTCGAGCGCAGAAAGCCGCCTGCCACCGATAGCGACGGAATAGCCGTCGTTCACCAACGCGAGCGCGCTGTGCCTGCCGATGCCGGAACCTCCGCCGGTAACGATGGCAACTTTGCCGTTTGCAGTCATAATTTGTCTCCTTTAAGTGGTCAGTTTACGGTAATCAGTCTATTGGTTTGTCGGAGCCGGGTGGCGGCTCGTCGAACGGCTCGTCATTCTCACGCGCGGTATCGCGGCGGCCGACCCAAGAAAGGAATTCTTCGCGCATCTCAGTGCGTCCTTCTACACGGCCTTCTTCATGTCCTTCTGCGTGTCCTTTTGCCTCCGCAGCTTCGTTTCGCTTCTGAAGCCAGTCGTTTATGATGTCCCGCGTTCCCAGCATGAGTTCTTGCACCTCCACTAATGATACCGTTGTCGCTAATGCCGCTCCGCCGACAACGGCTATGCCCCAAATTATAGCCTTAACGGTGTCGATTGCGGAATCCGTAGTCGTGTGGGCAAGCTCCAACCAAACGATAAAAGCCATGCCCGGCAGCGTCTGGACGACATAGAGTATGGAGAAAAGCAATCGCCATCGGCCTCTAATGCTTCCGATGGTCCAACGTTGCCGCTCTTGCCATGCATCATTCAGAGTTGCCAATAGTCTATACCTCGCTGAAAGTCTGTCAAACCGCGCACGCGTTGTCAATCACGCGGCGCTATCAACACGGGTGGATGATGCCGCAATTGAATCAAGACGCCGCACGCCTTCCTGTTGGAGAAGTTACTGCTTTGATAATCCGCAGATGTTGAGAATGTCAACCGTGCCTGTTTCTTGACACATTGGCGGGTGCGACTTAAACTTTTGCCAAAATTGTAGTTTAGCGAGCGGATTCCCGCGCAAATCGGGAATGTCGCAATTCCAGAGGAGTAATTCGTATGACACAGGAGTCGGTCATAACCCAGCAGATGCGCGATGCCGTCGGCGTGGAATCTGAGCCAATAACGCACGATGTCGAAAAGGGCGCAATCGTCAAGTTCGCGCAGGCTATCGGCGATACGAACCCGCTGTTCAACGACGAGGCAGCCGCGCGGCAGACGCGCTACGGCGGCATCATCGCGCCGCCCACGTTCATGCGCTCGCTTATATCCAACCCCGCGCCCGACTTCAAGAGTCCGTATTCCGCCAACCTAGACGGCGGTAGCCAGTGGGAATACTTCCATCCCGTTCGTCCCGGCGACCGCATCACGGTTACGACCATGCTCGCGGACCTGTTCGAGCGTCCCGGCAGGCTGGGCAACATGCTCTTCAGCGTACGCGAGACGAAGTACGTCAACCAGTTCGGGCAGACGGTCGCCCTACAGCGAACCACCGGCATCAGCTACGAGCCATAAGGCGCGGAATGCGGCATAGGGCATACGCTTCATATTGCCCCCATCTTAACCTTCCCCCATAGGGGGAAGGGACAACAGAAACTGACACACTGACAAATCAACATACCGGCAAACTAACAGGAGGTCTCTCTGATGGGTAGCCAGCTATATTTTGAAGATGTGCAGGAAGGCGGGGAAGTCCCCACGCTGCGCAAGGACCCGACGACGCAGCAGCTCGTGAAGTACGCGGGCGCGTCCGGCGACTATTACCAGATTCACTACGATCAGAACTATGCGAAGGGCAACGGCCTGCCCGATGTCATCCTGCACGGCGCGCTTAAGGGAGCGTTCCTGGGGCAGCTGATGACCGACTGGATTGGCGAACAAGGCATGCTGAAGTCGCTAACCACGCAGTATCGTGGCATGGATGTGCCCGGCACGCCGATGTTCGGCAAGGGCGTGATCACGAAGAAGTACACCGAGAACGGCGAAAATCTCGTTGACTGCGACATCTGGTTGGAAGACCACGAAGGCAAGAAGACCACGCCTGGCGCGGCGACGGTGGCGCTGCCTTCTCGCGAATAATTTCACGGCGTCTGCGGCGTTCCTGTGCCGCGCCGTCGCCGGACTTATCGCAATTGCCTGAATAGACAGGATGGGCAGGATGCGGTTCGCTGAGATCGCCGCGTCCGGTCCGTCCTGTCGTCTATTTTGCGCGCAAATGCTTGACATAGATAGCCCGATTGACCACACCCAAAGCTCCGCTATTAGATGCGGCGGATAGAACACAGGGAGTACGAGAATGCAAATCGGCGTTGGATTGGACGCGACGCTTAACCTGACTTGGGACGACCAAGCCACGCTCGCTCGCGAGGCGGCGGCTCAGGGATACACCAGCATCTGGACGCCCGAAGGCACGGGGCACGACTCATATCAGCTCTGTCTGCGCCGATGGCAGGCGAGTTGTGATGTGGTGGACGGCGGCGTTACTACCGGCATATCGGTGTCACCCGTGATGTATCGCACGCCGATGGCGTTCGCCATGACCGGCGGCACGGTGAGCGACATCAGCGGCGGCAAGTTCATTATGGGCATCGGCTCCGGCGCGTCGTATCGACCGCGCGCGCGGCAAGGCTTGGGACTGCCGAATCTGTCCACGCTCGCGTTGATGCGCGACTATCTCTCCACGATACGCCCTCTCGTCGCCGGCGAGCGCGTGGACTACGAAGGCGATGTGATCACCCTGCGAGGCGCGAGTCTCGCCATCAACCCGCCGCCGAAGACGCCCGTGTATCTCGGCGCGCTCGGCCCGCGAATGTTGGAACTTGCGGGCGAGCTTGCGGACGGCGCGTGCCTTAACTGGTGCAGCCCGGAGCAGATAGCGTGGAGCCGCGAGCGCGTGAACGCCGGCGCGGCAAAGGCAGGGCGCGACCCGTCCGAGGTCAAGCTCGCCGAATACATCCGAGTATGCGTGGATGACGACGAAGATGTGGCGCGGCGCGCGTTCGCCAAGGCGACGATGAACTACGCGCTGGGCGCATCCGTGCCGACGGAGCGCGAGCGGCAGCTAGGCTACCGAGCGCACTTTGAGCGCATGGGCTTCACCGACGAACTCGCCGGTTTGGACGATATGCGGCGCAAGGGCGCAAGCGCGGACGAAGTCGCAGACGCATTCTCACCGGAGTTGCTGCGCACCGTAGGCTACTACGGCAACGCATCCGGCGCAGCAGCCGAGTTCAGGCGCCTATCCGAAGGCTTAGACATCGCTATGGTTCGAGTAGTAGCCGCGCGTCCGGGCATCGATTCGGTGCGTGCGGTGATGGAGGCTTGCCGCCCGAGCTGAGCGTCACTAAACAACAGAGTATCGCAGTTGGAAAAGGATATACCTCTAATGAAAGTTGTCGTCTTCGGCGCAACAGGAAAAACGGGACAGCATGTGTGCCAAAAAGCGCTGGCAGAGGGACACAGTGTCACGGCATTTACTCGATCAGCCAGTAAAATTGATGGCGGCAGCCCAAATCTACGCGCCGCCCAAGGCGATGTCAACGACCCGGAGGCGGTGGCTGCTGCCATCGCCAATCAGGACGCGGCAATAGTAGCTCTGGGCAGCAATGGGCTGGGCGACAAGACTACGCTCACTGCCGGCACAAGAAATGTGGTTGAAGGCATGACGAGGCACAATGTGCGACGCATCGTAGTATTGTCCGCCGCCGGAGTGGGAGAAAGCTGGCGGCAAACTCCATTGTTGGCTCGGATAATGTTCAAGACAATGCTGCGTAACATATACTCGGACCACCAAGCGCAAGAGGCGCTGGTCGAGCAGAGTTCGCTGGACTGGACGATAGTCCGAGCCGCTATTCTCAAAGATGACCCTGAATCAGGGAACTATACTGCCAGCAACACTGGTAAAGTGAAAAACATCAGTCGCGCAGACCTCGCAGATTTTCTGGTAAAACAAGTTAACGACTCTGCCTACCGGGAACAGGCTATATCTATTACTTCATGAGCTTATGTCATTACTTATGGCGTTTGGTTTCCGCCCCGTTTCTCAAATATCACAAGAACGAGCAACAGCCTTTCTTCAGTGAGGCGGGCGCCAGGCTGCGACATTCTTATCATAGCCAAGATTCTGGGCAGCAACGACCTGTGAGCGAAGTTGTCGCGGCGGGCAAGGAATAAAGGAGAACCACAATGACATCCACAGTCGGCAGCAGCAGGCACACTTACGAAGTCAACGAGAGCTGGGCGCAGGTGCCCGACGGCTGGGATGCGCCTATGGCGGCGGTTACGGTCGATTCTCATGACCGCGTGTACGGATTCAATCGCGGCGCGCACGGCGTCATCGTGTTCGACACGGAGGGCAACTACCTGTATGACTGGGGCGAGACGACTTTTTCGTTCCCGCACGCGATTTACGCGGACGCCCACGACAACATCTGGATTGTAGATCGCAACGACCAGCAAGTCCTGAAGTACACGCCGCAGGGCGAACTGCTGATGACCATCGGCGAGAAGGGCTTCCGCTCCGACACCGGGGCAGCCCCGACCGACTTCGGCTCGAACGGCTACACGCAGGTTACGCATGGCGGCGAGCCGTTCAACATGCCCGCCGGCATTGCGGTCGCGCCATCCGGCGACATATTCATCGCCGACGGATACGCCAACGCGCGCGTGCATCGATTCTCCGCAGACGGCGCGCTCAAGCAGTCTTGGGGCGAACCGGGCGACGGACCGGGCGAGTTCATGCTGCCGCACGGCGCTTGCGTTACGGCGGACGGGCGACTGCTCATCGCGGACAGGGAGAACGACCGCGTGCAAGTCTTCACGCAGGACGGCGAGTTTGTCTCGCAGTGGCAGACGAAGTTCATCGGGCCTGCCGTGGTCTGGGAAGACACCGCCGGCGACTGCTACATCGCCGAGCACAACAGCGGGCATTTCAGCGTGGTCAACGCCGCCGGCGAGCTGCTGGCACGCTGGGGCGGCGAGCCGTATCGCAGCTGCCACGGCGCGGCGGGCGACTCCAACGGCGGCATCTACTTCATACAGCCCACATCGGGCGAAGGCAGCACGGGACGGCGCATCGTCAAGTACACGCGGGTTTAGAGACGATTTCACAAATGCAATTTATTCCTGTCATTTCGAGCGAAGCGAGAAATCTAAACGCGTTGACTACGGACAGGCTTGTTTCTACACAGCGATTTTAGACCCTGCACTTCGTTCGGGGTGACAACCGAAAGACCCTGGCGTTTAACTTAACAGGATGGACAAGATGGGGAGAATTTCACCCGCATCCTAACCTTCCCCCTCAGGGAAAAGGAACTTTACATACCCCTGTCAGCCCCTCAGGGAAAGGAACTTGAAAGGACGCAAACTATGGCAAACGGACTATCCAATATCGTTGAATCCGGGGAAGCGGAGCGGCTTGCGACAGGGTTCGTCTTCACCGAAGGACCGCTTTGGCATCCTGACGGTTACCTGCTGTTCGTGGACATTCGCCGCTCGCAGATTTTCCGATTAGTGCCCGGCGAAGAGCCGACAATCATCCGTGAGAACAGCGGCGAGTCCAACGGCATGACATTCGACGCGCAAGGGCGAGTTGTCATCTGCGAGATGGTCAACCGCCGCGTTACGCGCATGGAGTCGGACGGCTCGTACACGCCGATAGCCGAAACATCCGAGGGCAAGCGGATAAACCGTCCGAACGATGTCGTGCTGAAGTCGGACGGCAGTCTGTACTTCACGAACCCGGGACGCGACCGCCTAGACCCGGCGGATGTGGACTTACAGTACAACAGCGTGCATCGCATACGACCTAGCGGCGAAGTCGAACTCATCGCGCCGTTCGAATACCCTAACGGCATCGCATTCTCGCCGGACGAAAGCGTGCTGTATGTGGCGAACACAAGGCCCGGGCAATACATCGTGGCATACGACCTCAACGCGGACGGCGATGTCGTTGGCGTGCGGCATTTCGCGGACATGCCCTCCGAGCACGCGAACAACGGCGTCCCGGACGGCATGAAAGTCGATGTCGAAGGGCGAGTGTACTGCACCGGACCGAACGGCTGCTGGGTCTTCGAGCCGGACGGCACGCTAATCGGCATAATCGAGCTGCCGGAATACCCTGCCAACTGCGGCTGGGGCGGCGAAGACAACCGCACCATGTACTTCACATCCAACTCATCCGTGTACAGCCTGCGCATGAAAACAGCGGGGACGCGGATTCCGGTGGCGTAGGGCGCTGCGAGTTAAACGGGGTTTCGCAAGCCTTGAAATACTCATCGGGTATTCGTTACCTTGACACTCGCTTGTGGTTAGCCAAGGCGCCGTTTGTTTCCGCTGAAGATTGGCAGAACATTTGCACGCTTTCGGGCAATGCTTTATCATGCATACACATGTTCTGCTTAAGAGAGGTTGACCGATGATTACCTATGTCGATTTCAGCCTATTCGACAGCCCCGCTAAGGTGCTGGTGAATACGGTCAACACCGTCGGAGTGATGGGGAAGGGCATCGCTAAAGAGTTCAAGAGCATCTACCCGGAGATGTTCACTGAGTACCAGCAGTTGTGCGAGAGGGGCATGCTCAATGTAGGCGACCTGTGGGTCTATAAGACACCTCACAAAAGGGTGCTAAACTTCCCCACGAAAAAGCACTGGAGGAGTCGCTCAAAACCGGAGTATCTGGAAGCAGGGCTGAAGAAGTTCGCGCAAGTATATCAAGAGGCTAGGATTACATCTATTTCTTTCCCGCAACTCGGCTGCGGAAATGGCGAACTGGACTGGAAGACTGAGTCAAGGCCACTGATGGAGAAGTACCTGAAGGGGCTTCCAATTGAGATATTCGTGCATGTATATTCCGCTTCCGCCGGCTTCAAGCCTGAGCACAGAGTTCCGAAGGCTACACAATTAAGTCTGGAGCAGATTGTGAATTCATAATGAAGCCATTCATATAGATTGCAAGATGGCTGCTACTTTGAATTGACAATGCCCATATTTGCCAATAAGGTATGCTCAATTTACCGTATCCGGTGGTCGTTTGAACGGACATCCCAACAGGTTATTACCCATGCTCAGTCGCCGCGTCCGAAACGGAAAGCCGACAAATGATCTTGTCCACAGCGCTTACCTGGCGGGCAACGAGGATGTTTTCCCTCGCATCCTGAGCCTGTACGTCGCTCCTAAAAGTACGGTTGCTGATGTGACTTATGGAAGAGGCGTCTTTTGGCGAAATGTCCCTGAAGACGCTTACAGGTTGCTTGCGAGCGATATTCAGGACGGTGTTGACTGCCGCGATTTACCGTATGGAGATGGCGAGATAGACTGCGTTGTATTGGATCCGCCGTATATGCATTCTCCCGGAGGGACAGCGCACACGGCTCATGGCGCCTTTGAACGCCACTACAGGAACAATGGAACCGGAAACAAAACTATCAGGAAATATCACGAGGCAGTGCTGGCGCTGTACGAAGACGCCGGCGCGGAGGCACATAGGGTTCTGCGAGACAAGGGCGTTTTGATCGTGAAATGCCAAGATGAAGTGTGTTCAAATCGCCAGAGATTCACACACGTCGAAATTATGCAGGCGTATGAACGAATCGGCTTCGTTGCGGAGGACTTGTTCGTAGTGATGCGCCGGAACCGCCCCGGAGTTAGCCGTGTAATCAAGCAGGTGCATGCCAGGAAGAATCATTCGTATTTTCTAGTCTTCTGGAAGAGAGAAGGCTCTAGGGTCTGGGAACCGCCGTCGAAATGAACGCCGTAGAACTGCTACTAGCAGTTATCGAAGAGCACACGCCGACAGATATTTGGCGAGACTCGCCGTTAATCGGCTATCGATTGCTCGGCAATACAAATCGTGGCGCGATCGGCGAGGAATTCATCCGCCGATACCTTGAGCAACATGGGATCAAGACTAGCAGCGGGAGTAGAACCTCGCGAACGGATTTACGTATCGAATCTGTTCCATTTGAGGTCAAAACCGCGTCGCTTGGCGCAAACGGGACATTTCAGTTCAATCATGTTCGATTAGATCGGAATTATTCGTACCTGCTGTGCTTGGGAATCTGCCCGGACCGTTTGGTTTTCAATATGTGGCGCAAAGGTGATGTGGCAGAGAATAAGGCGGGCGCGTTGGTACGAATGGCAGAAGGGCAGGCGGTGACGTATAAGCTCACTAAGAAAGTTGGCGATATGGTCGATATTGAAGGTTTGCCTGAGCGCATCCGAGATGCCATCGGCGAAACGGGCTGAAGGCAGAGGGCGTCCTTGACAGCGCCGGCGACATGAACGTAGTCGGCTTTTGAATCGAGCTTTCCCCATATTTAGGTATCGCTCATTGGTGTCGGTGTCATTTTCGACATTGCTTTTGATGCAGGCTTCACCCCTAGCCTAGCTTTCTCCCTTAGATGGGGGAAGGGATTTTATGGACGGGGATTTTCTTGCTCCCCAACCCAACAACAGCCTAAAACACCTGTCCCAATTCCCCGCTCAATGCTAAAATGATGCGCAGGGCGCGACGGCTTGCGGCTCTGTTCCGCGTGTTGCGGCATCTTGCCACTTACGCCGACTTGCTGCCTTCGTCCCGTCCATAACCATCGAAAATACGCATTGCAACAAAGGACTAACCCATGCCGCTAGACAACATTGTCGTTCAGGGCGCGCGCGAGCATAATCTGAAGGATGTCAGCGTTACGATTCCGCGCAACAAACTCGTCGTGATGACCGGCGTCTCCGGGTCCGGCAAGAGTTCTCTGGCGTTCGATACTATCTATGCGGAAGGGCAGCGCCGCTATGTCGAATCGCTGTCGTCCTACGCGCGGCAGTTCCTGGGGCGCATGGATAAGCCCGAAGTGGACTACATCGAAGGCTTGTCGCCTGCGATTTCTATCGACCAAAAGGGCGTCTCGCACAACCCGCGCTCCACCGTCGGCACGGTTACCGAGATTTACGACTATCTGCGCCTGCTGTTCGCGCGCGCCGGGCATCCGCACTGCTACAAGTGCGGCAGACCTGTCGAGCGCCAGACCGTGCAGCAAATCGTCGATGCCGTGCTGTCGTTGCCCGAAGACAGCCGCATCCAGATAATGGCGCCCATCGTGCGGCGGCGCAAGGGCGAACACAAGGAGATATTCGAGGACGCTCGCAAATCCGGTTTCGTGCGCGTGCGCGTCAACGGCGAGGTACACGACCTGTCCGAGTCGTTCGACTTGGACAAGCAGAAGTGGCACGACATCGAAGTCGTTGTGGACAGGCTAGTAATCGGGGCGAGCGCGGAGCAGACGCGGGTTGCGGACTCGGTGGAGACGGCGCTGAAGATGGCGAGCGGGACGGTGCTTGTCGATGTCGTCGGCGGCGATGAGCTGCTGTTCTCCGAGCAGTTCGCGTGCGTTCACTGCAACATCAGCATGGGCGAACTTGAACCTCGTACCTTCAGCTTCAACAATCCGCACGGCGCGTGCTCCACCTGCACCGGCTTGGGCTACAAGCTGGAAATCGATCCCGACCTCGTGTTGCCCAACAAAAACTTATCCATCGCGGAAGGCGCGGTGCAACCGTGGGCGCGTTCCGGCGCGATGAGCCCGTGGTACTACAGCCAACTGGAATCGCTGGCGCGCGCATTCGAGTTCTCGCTCGATGTGCCGGTCAAGGATATGAAAAAGCGCGACCTCGACCGCGTGCTGTACGGCACGAAGCGCAAGGCGATCAACGTGCAGCACCACACGCAGCGCGGCAAGACATACCGTTGGCGCTCCGCGTTCGAGGGCGTCATCAACAATCTCGAGCGGCGACACAAAGAAACCGAATCCGACCATGTGCGCGCCGAGATAGAGCGATACATGTCGTCGCGGCCGTGCAACGCCTGCAAAGGTGAACGGCTGCGTCCCGAAGCGCGCGCCGTCACCGTCTGCGGGCTTAACATCATGGATGTTACGAACAAGTCCATCGCGCAGGCGAGCGCGTGGGTTGCCCAGATAGGCGGCGACTCGGCAAGCATCGACCTGCAAGCGGCAGGCGTCGGCGCGCAGAACGGGCAGTATGCGCCGAATGGACAGAATGGGAAGAACGGACATAGCCCGGACGGGTATAGCTCGGACGGGCATGGGCTGGACGTTCTGCCCGCGGCGAAGGCGGCAAAGGCAAGCCGCAACGGGCAGTCCAAGCGCGAAGGCAAGCCGGGGCGCAACGGCAAATCGAAGAGCAACGGGCGTGTGAACATCGAGCATCCGCAGACGCTGACCGACCGAGAGATGGCTATCGCCGAGCAGATACTCAAAGAAATCTCGGCGCGGCTGAACTTTCTGCTGAACATTGGGCTGGACTATCTCACGCTCTCGCGCACCGCGTCCACGCTCAGCGGCGGCGAAGCGCAGCGCATCCGGCTCGCCACGCAGATAGGCTCCGGGCTGATGGGTGTTCTGTATGTGTGCGACGAGCCGTCCATCGGTCTGCATCCGGCGGACGACTACCGCCTGATACAGACGCTCAAGCGCCTGCGCGATCTGGGCAACACCGTGCTAATCGTGGAGCACGACGAGGCGATAATGCGCGCCGCAGACTACATCGTGGACCTCGGACCCGGCGCGGGCGAACGCGGCGGACACATAGTCGCGACCGGTCCCGTTGAAGACATAATCGCAGAGCCGCGCTCGCTGACAGGGCAGTATCTCGGCGGCACGCGGCAGATTCCGCTGCCCGAACGGCGGCGCGAGGGAAATGGCGAGCGACTCGTCATTCGCGGCGCGCGCCAGAACAACCTGAAAGACATCGATGTGGAAATCCCGCTCGGCAAGCTCGTCTGCGTAACTGGCGTGTCCGGTAGCGGCAAGAGCACGCTCATCAACGAAATCCTGTACAAGAAACTGGCGCAGCAGTTCTACCGCGCGCGAGACAGGGCAGGCGCGGTGCGCGACATAGAAGGCGTGGAGCACATCGACAAGGTGGTGGACATCGACCAGTCGCCCATCGGCAGGACGCCGCGCAGCAATCCGGCGACATACACAGACACCTTCACGCCCATCCGCGAGCTGTTCGCCACCGTGCCGGAGGCGCGTATGCGCGGATACAAGCCCGGCAGATTTTCGTTCAATGTCAAGGGCGGCCGCTGCGAGGCGTGCACCGGCGACGGCTACATCAACATCGAGATGCAGTTCCTGCCCGATGTTACCGTGCCGTGCGAGGTCTGCGAGGGCAAGCGCTACAACCGCGAGGCGCTGGAAATCTACTGGAAGGACGCGAATATCGCCGATGTGCTGGCGATGACGGTATCCGAGGCGCTCGAAGCGTTCGAGAACATCCCGCGCGTGCGGCGGCGCTTGCAGACATTGCAGGATGTCGGCTTGGGTTACATACGGCTCGGTCAGCCCGCAACGCAGCTCAGCGGCGGCGAGGCGCAGCGCGTAAAACTGGCGAAGGAGCTATCCAAGCGCGCCACCGGCAAGACGCTGTACATCCTGGATGAGCCGACCACCGGGTTGTCGTTCGAAGACTGCGCGCACCTGCTGCGAGTCTTGCAGCGCCTAGTGGACACGGGCAACACCGTAGTGCTGATAGAACACCACCTAGACCTGATAAAGAGCGCCGATTGGCTGATAGACCTAGGACCCGGCGCCGGCGACAAAGGTGGCGAGCTAATCGCCGAAGGCACGCCCGAGACCATAGCACAACTCGACCACTCCCAAACCGCTCGCTACCTAGCCCCATTGCTGGGCATAACGCGGGAAGCAGCTGCGACTGTGAGCGCCGCGGACTGACATGTTCGCATTTGACCTGTACCCCGTGATGGTCGTAACAGCCTACAAGACCAGCAAAATAAGCAAGTATTGGAGTGCCCAGCCCTGAAAATAACCTATGACACCCGCATAGATACGATGCAAATAATCCTCACCGATGCCCTGTCAACGAGAGCGATGAAGATAAGCCCGGCGTGGTGGTGGACTACGACGGCAGCGACAATGTCGTGGGCATGGAAATTCCGGAAACTGTCGAATATGCGATTAGGAGATGACCATCCTCCATCGCATATTGCCATTCGCACCCTGTCCATCCTGTAAATCGGTATTCTCACCATAGGGAGATATTGTGACGCATAAGGGTCTCAATCGTGTGAATTCCTGCTCCCTGCCTTCGTAGGGGCATGCTTCTCAGGAATGACGAATCGAAATTACTGCATAGTGAGAATACCTGTAAATTCGTGCAAGTCCCCCTCTACGCAAAGCGCTCTATCCCGAACCCACCCACCGGCATATCCGTCGCGACGGTGGTGATTATGTCGGCGGTTGCTTTGCCTATCGCAGGCGCTAGCAGGATGCCTTTTTTGCCGGCGCCGGTTGCGAGGTAGGCGTTGTCCCAGCCCGGCGCGGCGCCCACTATCGGTAGCCAGTCCGGTGTCAGCGGACGCAGGCAAGCCGTGTGCCGCGCTATCTCCGCAGACTCCAAACATGGCATAAGCGTCGTCGCTCCGCGCATTAGCGTGCTGCGCGCGTACTCGCTCGGCTCGCGGTCGAAGCCCTTGCGCTCTTCGGTCGCGCCTACCCACAGCAGCCCGTCCGCGCGGAGGTGCAGGTTCGCGCCGCCGCCGCTGAAATCGTACGGCGGCATATCGCCGTCTATGCGAAGGCGCAGAATCTCGCCCTTGTACGGCTCAATCGGAATGTCGATGCCTAGCCATTCTTCCGCCTTGCCGCTCCACGGTCCCGACGCTATCAGCACCGCATCGCAGTCAATCGCGCCGTCTTCCAGCGCCACGCCCGTTACGCGCTCGCCGTCGGTTCGCAGCGATACCGCGGTAGCTTGCCGTATCGTAGCGCCCATGCGCTCTGCGGCGCGCGCCAGTGCGTTCGTGAACTCGTAGCCGCTGACGATTGCGTTGCCATAAGCATACAGCCCGCGCTTCGCATCCGGGTTCAGGCGCGGTTCGAGTTGCCGCAATTCTGCCGCATCTATCCAGTGCGCGTTAAAGCCGTCCGCGCCTTCGAATATGTCGTGCGTCATCTGCATCCCCGGTATGTCCGAGTCGTCGAACGCGACGGTTATGAACGCGATGGACTTGTGGTGATACTCGACGCCAGACTCTTCTTCAAGCGTCTGTGCAAGTTCGGCGTGCATGGCGAACGAAGTCGCGGCAATCTCGCCAAGCGGTCCGGGGATGCCCTCGCCGGTCAGCGGATTCAGCCCGCCCGCGTTGTAGCCGGACGCTTGGCTGCCAATGCCCTCGCTTTCGATGATGGTCGAGCGGACGCCCGCCTTTGCCAGATAGTACGCCGCCGAGCAGCCCATCGCGCCGCCGCCGATTATCGCCACATGTGTCATTTTGCTTTCTCCGAATTAACTTACATCGATAGTCGGGATGGGTAGGATGGTGATTTATTCTAGGATTTTTTTATTGGGTTGGCGCGCCGCTAGAATGCAGCCGAGCGCCAGTATGTAGGATAGCACGCCGAACAGGTATATGGAGCGGTATCCGCCGGTGATGCGGTAGAGCAGCGCGCCGAGCGTGGGGCCAAGCCCGAGCGCGCCCGTTTGGAATGGTCCCATCAAGCCCGTGATGGCGCCGAATGACGACCTGCCGAAGTACTGCGCTATCATCATGTGCCCCAGTATGTTCAGCCCGCCGGCGAGCGTGCCGTACAGCACGACGACACCGACGCTGAGCCTGCCCTCTGGTACGACGACGAACAGCGCGACTGCCGCGCCGGATATTGAGAGCGTGAGCAGCGCCAGTCTGCGCGGCGAGAATATGTCCGCAAGCCAGCCCCAGAACGGGTTGCCCAACGACCCTATCAGCGAACTGACGCTAAGCGCGCCCGCAGCCACCGCCGGCGAAATACCTACATCGCGCAAGTACGGCACTATCTGGTAGTTTATCGTCCCCGAAATCAGGATGACCAACGCTTCCGCCGCCACAATAAGCCAAAACGCCGAAGTTCGCGCCGCCTCCCCGGCGCGCCAGTTCGCTTCGGGCGGATCGTTGTCAAGCCTATCGGATTCTCGGCGTGCCGGTTCACTGCGTGCCGTGCTCGGTTCACTCGCGCTTTGATTGCCGCCGGTTCTGCGCCGCGCCGGTGTTACGGGCGCGCCGTCGGGTCGCAGGCCGATGTCGGACGGGCGGCGGCGCATTATGAGCAGCAGCGGGATGACGATGAGCAGCGATATTGCGCCGTGCACCTGGAACGCTGTGCGCCAGCTCGTTGCGATGGCGATGAGCGAGAATATCTGGATGTTTATCGCGCCGCCGAACGGACGCGCCATCGCGGATATGCCGAGCGCGAGATTGCGACGTCGGCTGAAGAAGTTCACCGCCGTCGTGCGAGGCACTACGCCTACGAGCATCGGGTTAGCGATGGCGCGCGCGATGATGTACGCGATATAGAACTGCCAGACCGCTTGTATGCCCGCAAGCGCGAAGAAGCAGCCGCCCGCGATGAACGCCGCGAGTGGCATTAGCCCGCGCGGCCCGTATCTATCCGCGAGCCTGCCCACGAACGGCGTAAGCAAGCCCGACACCCAGGTGCCCGCAGTAACGGCATAGGCTATCGTGCTGCGCTCCCAGCCCATATCCTCAAAGATAAAGTTCTGTACACCGCCAATGACAAGCTGCGTAGCGCCCGTCGCCGCATAAGTGCCAACAGCAGACATGGCTAGGATAAGCCAGCCGTAGTAAAACGGTACACGCGGTCGCCACTCGGCGATGGTTTTGAGGATGGTCAATGTGCGTGATGGGCGGTGGTTATGGGGTTAGTTGGATTGGAGGTAATCTTGGAGTCGGCGAATTAGCGGCGATGTATGAGAGTGGCGGCATCCCATATTAGCGGACCGCTGATATGAAAGTATCGGTGGAC
Source organism: Chloroflexota bacterium (assembly GCA_009840355.1). NCBI lineage: Bacteria > Bacillati > Chloroflexota > Chloroflexota bacterium. The sequence continues at coordinate 67,602 of VXNZ01000023.1, read as the reverse complement.
AATCACAATTCTGATGCCCACAAGGTCGCTCCAAGGAACTTCCGGCAACGAAGACTGTATCTCGTCTGGCACATTGTTTGCTGCGTCGCCTATGACTGCAATATTGTATAGCGTTGCGTCGAACGTTCGTCTGTCCGAAACAAACTGCTCAAAGGTCATGCCTTCAGTGTAAGCTAGGATCCGATAGGCCGCGTCAAGCATATCCTGAAATCGCTGTCGCCATGTTCTGTCACTCGGCATACACCGCATCCTCTAGCCAACTCTGCCGGTTCCATTTTTTCAGAGCGTCGGGCATTCCCAAGACAACAGTCCTGTCGAACAGTTGACACAAGTGTCTCTCCAGACGCACGAAGCCGGATAGCCCAACATGCTCATCGGGATCAAAATCGACGATGAGTTCCAAATCTTCATACGGTTCAAGTTCGTCCCTGGCGGCAGAACCGATGACGCCTATCGATGTAACGCCGAACTTTCGCAGCTCTTTACGATGGAGGGACAGAATACTCAAGATTTCGTCACGGCGCATGGGAATATATCCTTTCTAAGTATCTGTCTAATCCGTACTCATCTGCAAGCGCCTGCCGGTGTGCCGACAGTATCTTCAGCGCCTTATTCGTATCCATCGCCGCGCCTTCCTATGTCGTACATCGCAAACTGCGTTATTGCCATATAACTGGACATCCCATTATAGGGGATAGCGCAACCGAGCATATCACAGGCTAATCGATTGCAGTTCGTCGGTGAAAAGGATGCCTCCGTCGTATATTCGGCGCACATCGCCGATGCCCTTTTCCATGGGCCCGTGCTGCGACAGATGGGGTCCGATATGCACGAGCGCCAGCTGCTTTACGCCCGCCGCCTGCGCCATCCGCGCCGCGCCGAGCGTGCCAGTCTGACCAAATGCCTCACCGTCCGCATCCATGACTTCTTGGTTGTCCCAGCACATGCACAGCATCAGGTCCGCGTCCTTCGACAGCTCGGTAACGGTGTCGCATGGCTCCGTGTCGCCGGTGAAGACCACGCTGCCCGCCGGCGTGTCGATGCGGTACGCCAGCGAGTCTAAGAACGGCTGCACATGCACTGCGGGAGCGGCGCTAACTTCCCAGTCGCTGCCGGAGAATACCTTGCCCGGCCCGATGTCCGTGGCACTAACATGCGGCGGTCTGCGCGGCAGCGTGCCACCGCGATTTTGGTGAATGCGCTGGCTCAGCGGATGCCCGACGCGCGCCTTCCAGTCGTGCGCGAATACGCCCTCGTTCTCGTCGAGAATGCCGCGCGTGACGCGCTCTGTCAGCGTCGGCCCAAACACTTGCAAGTCGTTCTCCGTGCCGTTGCTCTGGTCCCAGCGACACAGCAAGAAGCACGGATAGTCGATGTCGTGGTCGAAGTGATGATGCGTGAAGAAGAGGTAGTCGATGTCCGTAGGCCAAAGCCCCGCCTTGACGAGCTTGTGCGTAGCGGCGGGACCGCAGTCCACCATGAGTTGCTCGTCGCCAATCTGCATCGCAAACGCGGAGCCGAAGCGGGTGGGCGTTGGGGTAGGAGTGCCTGCGCCGAGGACGTGGATGGTGGTGGATTTGGTGGTCATGGTTTTGTCCTTTGCGGTGTTAACCTGATGCTCCGACTATTGACGAATAGACGGATGTGTAATGCCTGTGCTGGACACTTCGGCGTTGCTCTTCTGTGTGATGGACAGGCGACGGCTCACGCTGGCGCTTGCAGTGTTTCGATTCCGGCAAATGAAGGTATTAGAGGATACCTTTGGTGAAAAGTGAGACGCTCTGCGGCGATGGTTTCTCGGAATAAAGTTCTGCCCGATACTTGCGTGCGGTGGTTACATGCCTCCTAATGAGAAAGATAGGCGCTTCTCCCATCGCCCAGTGCTATCGTCCATCAGCCACACACTGTCTGCGAACGCCTCCAGAGGGAGATACTTTGCTGCCACTTCCGAAAACTCCCGTTCGACGGACCCGGGCAGGTCTCCATCCTTTGAATCCGCAACTGTGAGATGGGGAGTCACGCTGTCGTATTGCCCTCCATAAGGTGGCGATTCGGGAAACTCGTGAGCAATCCGGGCGGTCAATCGCTCAAACGGTGTAGAGGGAGAAGGAGCCAGATATATGACGTTGGGAAATCTTGCGATATGGTTGAGGGTAAATGATAATGGCTGCGTGGAGGCAAACACCTTCGTCAGGCGGTCGAGAGTGTCGGCAGAAGGTGTAACACCAGGAATGAAAGGATAGTTGATTGCGATGTGTGCGGGCATGCCTCTTCTGGCTCCCGGATCATATTCTGATCGAAAGCGTCCCACAAGTGCCTCGGACTCGGGCACAGGCACCACCAGGGAAGCCTTGACTCTACCGTCGCCAATTTCCTGTGCCATGTCTCTCCTCCGAGGCTTAGCGTCAAGTCAAATCATTAAACCGCTTTGTATTATCCAACCACCGCATACTCCACCGCATCAGGAATCTCCATCCGCATGGAAGCGTCGAGTATCTCCATACCCACCACATTGCCAGCCGCGTCGTAGTCTAATATGACGCCCGGCTTGTCCTCGTCACTCTCGTCGATGGCAGAGTCGGTGAGAACTATGCGAAGCGTATCCGTATAGGTATCATAGGTTACTTTCATACTGAGTGACTCCAATACTTGCCTATCTTACTCGTCTTATAGACCGTTACAATCCTTGCCGGTTGAGCGTTGTCATCTACAATGAGCCTCAGCAAGTATGTTTTGCCGTTCCCGAAGACCACTTGAGATTGATACACTACCCTGTCTCCGTAGGTAGGAACAACCTGTTGCGGGGAATGTAGGACTTCGCTAAGCAACGCGATGGGAATCGACCTGCGCGCTAATTCGTCTCTGGCGTGTTCCGTTATTTCAAATTCCACATGCCAATACTAGCAGGTCAACAATTATCATACCAATTCGCCGCTTCACTTCCTCCTTAGCCTATACTCGGGAGAGAGGGCTCTGCGCTGACGAAGAAACAGTTGCGATAGGGCATCGCCCTGACTAAATACGCGCCAATGTGATAACATTTCTTGGCGCAATTTACATTATCGTTACAGTCAAAAGTGTAGTCGGCGCTTGCCGCTGCGCGCGTATTCCTGCGAAGACAGGAATGACGAAGAATGAAGGTACGGGGGAATAATGAATACCACGGGGTTTCTGACAATTGCGACGGCTATCGTGCCTGACAGACCGGCGATGATATTCGAGGGCAGGCGTATCAGCTACGCGGAACTGGAGATTCGGGTAAATCGTCTGTCGAACTCGCTGGCGGAGCTGGGAGTGGGCGCTGGCGACCGTGTGGCGATGCTACAGGTGAACTGCAACCAATATATCGAAGCGTATTTCGCCACGGCGAGGCTGGATGCGGTGTTCGTGCCAATCAACTACCGCACCCGGGCGGACGAGCTAACGCACATGCTGAACGACGCCGCGCCGAAGGTGATATTCGTCGGAGGGCGTTATGTGAGGCTGGTCAAAGAGTGCGCCGACAATGTGGAGTCGCTGGATCATTTCGTTACGCTGGAGGATGATGTAGAGGGCTGGCACAGCTACGATTCTCTGATAGAGAATGGGGACGAGTACGAGCGTGTGCCGGAAGACGACGACGACGACCTGACGATGATTCTGTTCACATCGGGGACGACGAGTTTCCCAAAGGGCGTGATGCTATCACACGACAGTTTTGCATCGTACATCCTGGCTACCGTAACGCCGGCTGACCCTGTTGAAGAGACGAGCAATATCCTGACTGTGCCGCTGTATCATATCGCTGGGGTGCAGTCGGTGATGGCGGCTATATTCGCGGGGCGCACGCTGATTATACAGAGGCAGTTCGAGGCGAAGCAGTGGATGGAACTGGTGGAGCGAGAGAGCGTCAACCGCGCGATGATGGTGCCCACGATGCTGAAGATGCTGATGGATCATCCGGAGTTTCACGCGCACGACCTGAGCAGCCTCGAGGTGATAACTTACGGCGCAGCCCCGATGCCCGTGCCTGTGATACGGCAGGCGATCAAGGAGTTCCCCGGGACTTCGTTCATCAACGCATTCGGGCAGACGGAGACGGCGGCGACTATCACAATGCTGCCACCTGACGACCATGTGCTGGAAGGCGACGAAGAGGAGATTGAGCGGAAGCTGAAGCATCTGGGTTCTATCGGCAAGCCGCTGGAAGATGTGGATGTGCGGATTTTCGACGAGGACGGCGAACCTGCCGCTCTGGGCGAGACGGGCGAGATTGCGGCGCGCGGCGCGCGGCTGATGAAGGGATACTGGAATCAGGAAGACGCGACTGCGGAGACGATACGCGGCGGATGGCTGTTCACGGGTGACTTGGGCTATCAGGACGAAGACGGCTACATCTACTTGGCGGGACGCGCGAAGGACTTCATCAAGCGCGGCGGCGAGATGGTATCGCCCGAAGAGGTAGAGCAGGTAATACTGTCTCACGAAGCGGTAGAAGAGGCGGCGATAATCGGCGTCCCCGACCTAGACTGGGGCGAGCGGGTGCGCGCGCTGGTCGTGCTAAAGGACGGCGAGCAGGCAAGCGAGGATGATATTTCCGAATACTGCCGGCAGCGCCTAGCCAGTTTCAAGAAGCCGGAGTCAGTGGTGTTCTGCCAAGAACTGCCGCGCAACCAGATGGGGAAGGTGCTGAAGCGGATCCTGAAGGAAGAGTATAGCTATCCCGTAGTGGTGGAGTAGGAACAGGAGAATGCTAGTCGTCCTGCGCGATGGCTTCGGAGCGTGAGCCGAACAGGAAGCCTCGCACGACGAGGCTGTATCGCTGGTACACCAGGCCCATGCCGAGCAGCAGGCAGCCGAGCGTGATGAATGCGACGACCCTGAATGCCATTTCCAGCAGGAAGACGTCGAAGACGAAGAGCTTGGCGACCGGGACTGCAAGCAGGGCTATCCCCGCAAGCCTTACGCGGCTATGTCCGCTGGCAATGCCCGCGCCGATTACTGCCATCGCGTAAAGCGCCCAGAGTACGGTCAGAGTGAGGTGCATCGCGTCCTCGTAGTCTGCGCCGTTGCGGATGCCCAGGCTGTCGAAGTAGTAATAGACCTCTTGGCTGAGCATCCAAAGGGCGACGGCGTTGGCGGCTATCAGTACGCCCAGAAAGAGGATATTCTCGTTTTCGCCTAGGTCGGACCTGCTGCGCCCGAACCGGACGGCGAGCGCGGAGAGCAGACCGAGTACGAGCGCGAAGCAGAGGAAGCGGATGTTGAGTACGGGCGTGAAGTCCTGCGGGTCGATATAGACGTTGACCGAGTCGTAGGTGATGAGCTTCCAGACTGCCAGAGCGAGCAGGGCGACGCCCGCCCAGCGCGCAGGCTCGTAACGCCTGAGTAAGCCGACGCCCGCCACTGCAGCGCCGTATATCGCCCACAGCGCCGTAATCGCCACGGTCGCTCCGTTTCCGAGGCGGTCGAGCCGCTCTATCAGGTCGAGGAGCGAATCCCACCTGCGGCTGTCCGCGTCCAGAATGTTGACGGCTTCGAGGCTGAGAAGTCCGATGGCAACGAGATTCGCCATGCCCAGCATGGCGGGCATAGCGCCGACTTCGATCTTGAGCCTACCTTCGGATTCCCGGTAGCGGTGGTAGATTAGCGCGGTGACGCTGAAAGCGGCTATGACGAATGCCATCGTGACGAAGCGCAGGTTGATGATGGCGATGTATGCGTCCGGGTCAACCCATAAGTCGAAGATGAGCAGGTGCAGGGCAGCGAGAAGGAGCGCGGCGATACCAAAGGCGCGAGTCTGCCAGCGCCGGATGTAAAAACCGAGCCAGACCGTAGCTGCGCCCTGCGCTGCCCAGCCGAGCGCGACCGAGTGCCCGCTGAATTGCAGCGGGAATGCCAGCGCAAGGAACACGGAGGCGAATGCCAGCGAAAATACCGTGACCGTGAAGGGCACGCCTTTCCTCAGGTGGGCGGCGAGGGCGAATATGCCGTAGAGCAGCGCGAGGCTCACGGCGATGAGTCCGAACCAACCCTCGTAGTCTGCCCAGAGAACAGCGGGCGTCAGCAGGGAGTACCCGGCGGCGTTGATGGTCATGAGCGTGAGGTCGGCGGCTCCGGGCGTTCGCCGCCAGAGGATATGGTACAGCGGCATGGCGGCGGCGAATGATAGGAATATGCCTGTTAGGGCGAGATGCGCGAAGACAGGGTCGTAGCCGGGGAGGTCGATGAGCCAGTAGCTGAAAATGCCGTAGGATCCGACCCATCCGACGAGTGTGAGCCATCTCCAGTTGCGGAACGCGGAGATTGCCAGAATACCGATGTCAACGAGCAGGATGTAAGCCAGCACGAACCGCACGTCCGGCAGGTCGGTGCCCAGAAGCACTGGAGAGATGAATGCGCCGACGACTCCGAGAAGGGCGATGACTATGGACTCGTAGCGGAGGGCGAGAAGGACTGCTGCTGTTACTACGACCGCCAGCAGGATGAAAGAGAGTTCGGCCGGGATGAGCCGGTAGAGTCCGAATGCGGCGTAGATGGAGAGGTAGAGGATAGCCGCGCCGCTTGCGGTTACTGCCTGCGCCCAACGAGGCACCCTGCGCTGCGCGTATTCGCCGCCGCCGAGGAAAGCCAGTCCCACGACGATACCGAGAATGACGCGGCCCGTGTCGCTTATCCAGTTGTTGTCGAAGGCGAGTTTGAGGAAGAATCCGATGCCGAGCACGATGGCGATGCCGCCGATGATGGCGAACCAGTTTCTTCCAAGCAGGAACTCCCAGTCGGGGCCTGACGATGCGGTGGGCTGTACGACAGGTGCCGGCTCTTCAATGGTTATTTCGGGAATAACGGCGGCGGGGACCGCTTCCTGCGTCTCGGCTATGGCGGCTTCGGGTGTCGAGTCAGGCTGTGGAGCGCCGGAGTCTTCCCGCACGCGGTCTTCCAGCTGAGTCAGGCGCAGGCTGAGATTGGCGAGATTGGTGGTGGCTTCAGTAACCTGCCTACGGAGAGACGCGAGCTCCTCCGGGATGTCCTGCCTGTCGTCGTCCTGACCTTCTGCCAATGGTGACTCCTATTGTGGGGGCTGGGCATCGAACACTTCATCCCCATCCTAACCTTATCCCATCAAGGAGGGAAGGGGTTTTACCCTCACCCTAACCCTCTTCCAAAGGGAGAGGGTACTGGACTGACTAGCATATGTGGACATTTCACCAGATACGCTTATTATGTCATTCCGAACGCAGTGAGGAATCTAAAATAGTTGCATATAGGCCTATTTTAGACTTTAGATTTCTCGCTTTCGCTCGAAATGACAAGGAAATTAGAGCTATCTTCGAAATGTCCACAGAGCCTAGCATTCAATAGCGTCGAAGCCGGTATAGGGCCGGAGAACATCGGGGATGACCACCGACCCGTCCGCCTGCTGATAATTCTCCAAGATTGCGATGATTACGCGGGGCAGCGCGAGGCCCGAGCCGTTGAGCGTGTGCACGAAGCGCGGTCTGGCGCCTTGCGCCGGGCGGTAGCGTATCGAGGCGCGGCGTGCTTGGAAGTCCGTGCATGTGGAGCATGAGCTCACTTCCAGCCACTCGTCGCAGCCGGGCGCCCACATCTCAATGTCGTATGTCTTCGCGGACTGGAAGCCCAAGTCGCCCGTGCATAACTGCAGCAGGCGGTATTGTATGCCCAAGCGAGCGCATATCGTCTCCGCCTCATTCAGCAGGCTCGCCAGCGCGTCGTCGGAATCTTGCGGCTCCACGAAGCGGTACATCTCCACCTTCTCGAACTGGTGGACGCGCTTGATGCCGCGCGTGTCGCGTCCGGCGGCTGCCTTCTCGCGGCGGAAGCAAGGCGTGTGCGCCACATACCGCAGCGGCAGCGAATCCGGAGGCAGTATCTCGTCGCGGTGCATATTCGTTATCGCCATTTCCGCGGTGGGCAGCAGCCAGAGGTCGTCTTCGTCGTCGCGGTACATCGTGTCCGAAAACTTCGGCAGGTTGCTGTTCGCGGTCGCGGATTCGGTTGTAACGATATTCGGCAGGTACAGCTCGGTGTAGCCGTGCTCGCGCGTGTGCGTGTCCAGCATCCAGTCTATCAGCGCGCGCTGCAGACGGGCGCCCTTGCCCTTCAGCACGAAAAACCGCGAACCTGCCATCTTCGCGCCGCGCTGGAAGTCGATAATACCCAGCCGTTCGCCCAATTCCCAGTGCGGCAGCGGCTCGAAGTCGAACTTGCGCGGCTCGCCCTCGGTGCGCACGACGACGTTCGCGGATTCGTCCGCGCCGTCCGGCACATCCGCAAGCGGCATGTTCGGGATGCCGAGCAGCAGCGTGTTCACCTCACCTTCGGTCGCGCGGATGCTCTCTTCGAGTTCGCGGATACGCGCGCTGACTTGGCGCATCTCGTCGATAAGTTCTTGTGGGCGTTCGCGAGTGCGTCCAATCTCACGGCTGACTTCGTTGCGGCGCGCGCGGAGTTCGTCCGCCTCCACGATGGTACTGCGCCGCATCGCGTCAAGTTCGGCGATGCGGTCTAGCGGCGCGTCCTCGCTGCGCCGTCGCATAGCATCGCGCACTTCGTCCTGCCGGTTTCGTATAAGCTGGATGTTTATCAATGTCAACCTCTGCGTATCGTATTGCAGACAAGTATAACGAAGCGGAGCGCATTTATCCTACCCATCCCGTACACGAAGGGACATCTTTATGCGTTTTGCCATTGTCTTATCGTTCTTATCTTTGCGTGTTATTCGCCTGAACCTGAAATCATTGCAGTAACGGCTACATCCAATCCTGTTCCGCCTAGTCCTAGCCGCCTAATGCACCGCTTCTTGCTGACACACCTATCCCCATTCTTGCATACACGCCGTTTCCAACTTATACACCTCATCCTATTTTTCTTACTGCCTGGTCCACCTGTAAATCTATGCTAGAATAGCCCGAACGGCCCAAGTATGAACATGCCGCACCGGAGGCTTGAGCATGACGACACGCAGAATCGATGCGCCGTCTGCGGCATCTGCTACAGATGCCGCAGAAATGCCCTGGTATGAGCTTATAAGCGACGTGCCGAAGCCGCCTGAGGACGCAATGCAGCAAGCCGATACAATTCTGTATGTGATGGCAATACTCAAGGCGCGCTATGAGAACGATCCCACTGTACTCTGGTCGAGTCAGTCCAATGTTATCTATGACTCCGAGACGCCTGGCTCAGTCGTCGAGCCTGACGGCTACTTTGTATTCGGCGTGCCGGCAAGATTTATCGAGACTGAGCGACGCAGCTACCGCATAGATGAATGGGGCAAGCCGCCGGATTTTGTGCTGGAGGTTGCGTCCGAGAGCACGGCGCGCAGGGACTTGACGGAGAAGCGTGAGATATACGCGCGAATGGGGGCGCAGGAATACTGGCGGCTGGACAAGCACGGCTACTATGGTGAGCCGCTGGTGGGCGAGCGATTGGTGAACGGCGAGTACGTGCGGTTCGAGTTGCATACGGAGCCTAACGGAGATACATGGTCGCGCAGCGAAGTTCTGGGCGTGGATTTTTACCAAAGGTCGGAGGGCAATTTAAGCACCTTCAAGCTGCGGGACAGCGTTACCGGCGAATGGCTGGGCGACTTGGGCGAAGAAGTCGCAGCGCACGCGCAAACTGAAGCCGCGCGCCGGGCGGCAGAGGCAAGGGCGCAGGACGCAGAGGCGCGAAATCGTGAGCTTCAGGCAGAACTGGAGCGGCTGCGACGAGGTGAGGAATAGCGCCGGTGAGCGAGAAGAGTGTAGAAGTTACGGAGTACGCGGACGAGCTAATTAGTGTGCCGCGCGCGCGTCTGCGTCTCGAATTGGCGCAGGTGGACGCGGGCGTGACGCTGTCGCACGACGACAAGGCGCTAGTACGATGCCCGCTGACGCGCGAGGGCATGGCAGCGAGCGGCTTCATGGCGCAGGCGCTGGGTGTGCAAATCCCACCGCTCGGCGAAAGCGTAGAGGCGCTGGTAACCACCGCCGTACTATTCCGCGCCCTGAGCATAGCCGAACTAGACTACACCAACGAAGCATCCTTCGACCTACTAGAGCGCCTGCTAGAAGAAGCCAAAATGCAACGCGGCGGGTAGGCTGTCTTACATCGATAAGACGATTTCACAATTCCCTAATGTTGTCATTCCGGACGCAGTGAGGAATCTGAAATCGTTGCATGCAAACTTGTTTACGACTTTAGATTTCTCGCTTCGCTCGAAATGACAGATGAAAGGCGAAACGACAAGTATAAATTGCATTTGTGAAGCATGTGCCCGACTGCGATCGGGTATCGTCTTACAATCGATATATAGGATAGACGAGATGGGATGATCGGGTCCCATCCTGCTCATCCTGTCCGTACATGTCAGTTTAGTCCGTGATGTAAGTGTGGGTTATGACTTCCCACACATGCCCATCCTCGCAGTCGAAGTAGAAACCGCGTCCGTTGTGCTTGTGGTTAATCTCGCCGTCGGTGCGAGAGCCGGGCCCGCTGCCGAACGCGATGCCCTCGTCCTTGACGCGCTGCAGCACGGCGTCGAACTCCTCGTCCGATGCGAGAAAGGCGTAGTGGTTGGAGCGCGGATTATCGGAGTTGTCAAAGTCGAGCGTCAGCGTATCGTTGACCTTGACGGGCGCGAAATGCCCCCAAGTGCCGTTGTACTCCAACCCGAATATGCGCGCAAAAAACTTCGCGGACTTCTCCTTGTCATACGCCGGTACGATAGTGTGGTCTAACTGCAATGGCATAGCATCCCTCCTAATCACAGATTCTGACAGGCTATACAGGATGGACAAGACGAGAGTTCCCGCGCTGCGTCCCGCCTTTCCTGTCCATCCATGTTAGATTATTCCGAGACGATTTCACAGATGCGATCTATACCTGTCATTTCGGCAATTCATCCTTGTCATTTCGAGCGAAGCGAGAAATCTAAACGCGTTGACTATGGACAGGCTTGTTTCCACACGATTTTAGACCCTTCACTTCGTTCAGGGGGACAACCGAAAGATCCCAAGATTATTTCAAAACTATGTGCATTCTTCTCGCGTTGGGATTATAATATGTGCTTGATTAAATAATGTTAAGGAGTTTGCTCAAATGCCTGAAGCCCTTGCCTTCTTCCGCGGACAAGTCGTTCCTCTATCCGAGGCGAAGGTGAGCGTTACGACCCACGCCCTACATTACGGCACCGCCGTCTTCGAGGGCATACGGGGCAACTGGAACGCCGACCACGACAAGCTTTATGTCTTCCGGATGCGCGAGCATTACGAGCGGCTGATACAAGGCTGCCGCATCATGATGATGGATATTCCGTATGATGTGGACGACCTGTGCAACATCACGCTCGACTTGCTGCAGCGCTGCGGCTACAAGCAAGACCTGTACATTCGACCGCTCGCCTACAAGAGCCAGGAACTGGTTGCCAACCTGAAGCTGCAAGAACTCGACAGCGACTTCACCTTGATAGTCGTGCCTTTCGGTAGCTACATAGAGGCAGAAGGCGCGATACGCTGCTGCACTTCGTCTTGGCGGCGCGTGGACGACACCATCATCCCGCCGCGCGTGAAGATTTCGGGCCACTATGTGAACAGCATCCTCGCCAAGACAGAGGCGACGCTGTCCGGTTTCGACGAGGCGATTATGCTGACGCAGGATGGCGATGTGTCCGAGGGCAGCGGCGAGAACCTGTTCCTCGTGTCTAAGGGGGTTATCCATACGCCCTTGGTCGCGGACAATAACCTGACCGGCATCACGCGAGACTCCGCAATGAAAATCGCCACCGACGAGCTTGGCTTGGACATCGTGGAGCGGCGGATAAGACGCAGCGAACTCTACCTCGCGGACGAGATATTCCTGACCGGCACGGCAGCGCATGTTACGCCGGTGGGCGAGCTGGACATGCGTCCTATAGGCGAGGGCGGTGTAGGTCCCATTACGCAGAAGATTAACGATATGTATGTGGACATCATCGCGGGCAATAATCCGAAGTATGCGGACTGGTGCGCCGCGGTGCCGCTGGAGTAGCCGCCAAGTCGTCGATGATCTCATTCGCCGCCGATTACTTCATAATGGTGTTCGTCGCGAGCCTGGGCGTGATACAGGCTGCCGCGTCAATCGGCGGTTTGCGCGGGCTGCTGGTCTTCAAGCATCCTCGAATTGCCCGCACGCTTGGCATCGCCCTCGCGATAGGCGCAATCGTATGGTTCTTCGCCGTAGCCGAGCGCAACATCAACGACTACGAAGGCGGGCTAGACTCCAATCAGCAAGGCATCTTCTTCTTCCTAGCCGTAGCCGCCGCCGGCATACTGACCTGCGCTCTAACATCCCCCCTAAACAAGCGCCTGCGCCGCAACCGTGATGCGCGACAATCGGGCGATGCGCAGAACGCAGACGATGCTCGGCACGATGCGACACACGCGCCACTCCCCGGCCTTGGAGCGCTGCGATATAGCAGCTGGTGGCAGGCGATGACACAAAATTACCGCTACTGGTACAGGGACGCGAAATGCTGGCGGACGCAGATAAAGCGCTATTTCTCTGGATAAACGCGCTGGTAGGGCATGCGCCCGTCATTGACGCGATGATGAGCCGTCTCGCCAGCGACTACCTCGTGCCTGTGGGCATGGGCTTGACGCTGGTCGCGCTCTGGTTCGTGGGCAGCGACGATCGCGAGCGGATGCGCTATCAGATTGGCATGTTCACCGCGCTGACGGCGATGGCATTGTCCAGCCTGGTCGTATTCATCTGCAACGCGCTGTTCTTCCGCCCGCGCCCATTCGACGGCTTGGACGATGTCAGCCTGCTGTTCTACATGCCCACCGACTCGTCGTTCCCATCGAACAGCGCCGCAGTCGCGTTTGCCATAGCCGCCGGCGTCTGGTGCATCAACCGGCGCTTGGGCGTTGTGTTATTCGTCGCGGCGGCGGTGTACGGCTTTTCACGAATCTACGTCGGCGTCCACTACCCGGCAGACATCCTAGGCGGTGCTGTCATCGCCGTCATCGTAACCGCGCTCACCCTTCGCCTCCGCGACCTGCTAATGCCCCTGCTAGTAGCCGTAATCAAGGCAGCCCGCCTCTTCGCCATCGCGTGAACGGGGCACCGCCTCGCCGGGAATTAACAGGATAGACAGGATAGATAGGATAGATAGGATATAGATGGACAACTACATCCGCAGGTTATTTCCGGACAGCGATGCGCATCCATTACTGTACTATATTACGCCGAACGCCTCACTAGAGCGGGAAGCTGCCGAGCGCGGCGTAACTCTCATGATGACCCAAACGCTTGCCTAGCCCCAGATGCCCCGTTCTCCTGAGTGGGAAGGTTAGGATGGGGGTAAAATAACCCCCATCCCGCCATCAATGTGAGTCTAGCAGTAATCCATCCTACCCGTCCGCCCCATTCTGTCTAATTACCTACCCTTCAATCAACTCCACTTCTTCGCTCAGCCTTGCGAAATTGTAGTCTTGCGCGGGTTGGCGCAGCAATATCACCACTACGCTTATCACCGCTGACACAACCAGCGCGGATGCGAAGGCGAAGAACATCTGCGTGCCGAACGGCGCGGCAAGAATCATCGGCGACACCAAGTCGGGCATCGGGTAGTATAGCGCGCCCACGACAATACCCACGCCGCCGGCGACGATGACGCCCCAGCCGGACATGCGCCGCGAGTACAATCCTATGAGCATCGGTACCGCGATTGCCGCCCCCAGCAAGTCCGCAACGAGAAACACATACAACACACTGCTGAACTGTGACGCGATGAATATCGAGGGTATCGCCACTATCACTGTGATGGAACGCGCAATCCACATCAATGCGTTGCCTTCTGTGCTGATGTGCGTGTCTGCGAGGTCGGTCGCCACATTGCTTGCCAGTCCGTTCATCAGCGTGTCCAGCGTACTCATGGCAAGCAAGAGGGCGCATATCAGCATTAGGAAGTGCATCCAGATTGGGAATATGTCGCTGCCAAGCGCGAACAATGCCGCGGCAACTTCGGGATACTGGAACGGCCCCACAGAGCCGTTTGACACCGCCGCAATTCCTGCCAAACCCATCAGGAAGGTGATGGGAATGGATATGGCGGCTGCCGTCCAGAGGCTGCGATTGAGCGCCTGCTGGTCTTTCACGGTGTAAACGCGCTGCCACATACCGGGATGGAAGGCGTTGGACGCCACAATGCCTATGATTAACACGATGGCGAAGTAGTAGCTGCCGCTGCTGCCAAATGAGAGCAAACCCGTTTCGCCCGCCTTGCCCCATGCGCCGCTATCGCCAATCAGCACGGCGGCGACTACCACAATAAGCAGCAGCGCGGGCATAAGCACCCAGAACTGGATGGTGTCGGTGAAGATGGACGCGCGCAACCCGCCGTAAGCGGTGTATATGACCACGACGATGCCCACGCCCAATGCGGTAGTCCACTTGGGAATGCCCGTGAGTATGGACACTGCGTTGGTTATCGCGGTCATCTCCGCCGCGATGAAGATGCCCATCACGAAGATGATGACGATGGCGATGGAGACGAAGGGGACGGCGCCAAAGCGGTGTCTGACGTATTCGGTAACCGAGTGTCCGTTGGGCATAAGTTGGCGAATGCGCGGACCCACGAACATGAACATCACGGGGATGCCCGCCATGCCGAGCGCGTAGCCTATCAGCGAGACGATGCCGAAGTTCGCGCCGGTCTCGCCCGGGCTCATCAGCACCCAAGTGCCAAACATGGACGCGACGAGAGTCGCGATGCCCACATTCGTCGGCGCGTGATTGCGCGAAATAGTATAGTCCTCGACGCTCTGCCTGCGGCGTCCGATACGCGCGATGCCCAAGATTAGAAATGCCACGCCAACGATAATCAGCGTCGCCAGCCCGACGGTTGTGCCCAGCATGGTAATGTCCTCCTTACATGCGTGTGAGGCGCATGCGGAAGGAAGAAGATGCGAAGGGCAAAAAGAATAGCCGCCCCTCAACATCTGGGGCAGCCTTGCAAAATAATAAGAGAACCAACATCCCTACGCTGGAATTACCCAGATCAGGTTATTGGGGTCGCTCCAAAAAATCGGAGCCTCTCAGCCTGGCAAACCAAGCTCCCCCCGCGCATATTCGATTGTTGGCGAAATTATATCATTTGGGATCGGGTTGTGTCTAGCGTGGATATGATGATTGATGTGTTGCGCCGTTCACCATAGGCGCTGTAAAACAGCGACGGCCGCTCCCACTACGATAATCAGCAGTCCAAGGCGCACGAACAGCCGATTTTCGAGGTCTTTCATGTCGGCTTTCAATTCGCCTTTTACTTCTTGCAAGTCGGCTTTCGTGGCAAGATGCTGGTAGCCGCCTTCCAAGCGGCTTACGCGGGTATCTATACCTTGGATTTTGTCGTTGAGATCTCTGGCTTCTTCGCTGGTTACCATATTCCTGCCTTGTTGATTTGGCTTGATAAGTTCGGTGTGGCTGAATTATACCATAGCGATAACAGTCCTTCAGCCAAACCTGAACGGCTGCGGCTGCGCTCTGCCTATTGCCGAAACGAATTCGGCGCGGATGCGCGCAAATGCTGTTTGACAGCCTACACGCATCCCCGTAACATTCTGGTGGTATAGAATTAGCACCTACAACAAACAAGCAGGAGGCTCAATTTCCCCGATGACTGACTTTGACATCACACAGGTGAAGGCGCTTACATTCGACGTGTTCGGCACGGTGGTGGACTGGCGCAGCAGTATTATCCGAGAGGGAGTGAAACTGTCGAAGGCGAAGGGCGTGGATGTCGATTGGGCGGCGTTCGCGGACAGGTGGCGTGGCGGATACGGGCCGTCTATGGAGCGCGTCCGCACCGGCGAGCTGCCGTGGACGAATATAGACACCCTGCACCGCATGATTCTCGACGACCTGCTCGAAGAGTTCAACATCACCGGGCTGTCCGAGGACGAAAAGCAGGACTTCAATAAGGCATGGCATCGTCTCGACCCATGGCCAGACTCCGCGCCGGGCCTCACGCGCCTTAAGAAGGGCTATGTCATATCCACGCTTTCCAACGGCAATGTCGCGCTGCTGACGAACATGGCGAAGTGGGGTGGGCTGCCGTGGGACTGCATCCTGTCCGCCGAGCTGTTCAAGGCGTACAAGCGCGACCCGAAGGTCTATCAGGGCGCGGCGAACCTGCTCGGCTTGCCCTTCAATCAAGTGATGATGGTCGCAGCGCACAAGTTCGACCTGAAGTCCGCTAAGGAAGCCGGTCTCAGAACCGCGTTCGTCCCCCGCCCGGGCGAGCATGGTCCCGATGTCGAGGTGGACACCACCAACGAAGACTGGCTGGATGTGTACGCTACGGACTTCAATGACCTTGCGGTGAAGTTGGGGGTGTAGGTAGGATAAATCTGAGAGTCCTAACAGGTACACGAGTATGAATGCCGTTGACACGGGGAATAAGGCAACAGTAGCCACTTTGGAGCAATCCGGTGGCTACTCTCCGCAGTATCCGGACATGCCTTTGACGGACGCGAGCGCGGTTAACCCTGACACGCCGCTGGAAGAACTTAATCTCAATTGGCGGGAGCAGGACTTGCCTGAGCGCGTCAGGACGAAGCATGTTCATCGGCTGCATCCGTATCTTGGCAAATTCATCCCGCAGTTGGTAGAGATATTCTTGCGGAAGTTTCAGCCTGCCGCGGTGTGCGATCCTTTTTCTGGTTCGGGGACGACGCTTGTGGAGGCGGGGGCGCAGGGCATCAACGCCGTCGGCTGCGATATATCGGAATTCAACTCCCTGATTGCGCGCGTGAAGACGGGGACTTACGACATAGACTTGCTAGAACGCGAAATCAAGGACATAGTTCACAAGGCGACGGCCGAGTCGCAATTGCTTTTACTGGAGCGCGCAGTTCCCTATGGCGCAAGCGAGTATCTGATTTCGTGGTTCGCGCCGCCGGCGTTGGAGTCGCTGCTTGCTTACAGGGCGCTCATCTCGGAGTACACTTACCAAGACGTGCTGCGGCTGATACTGTCGCGGTCGGCGCGGTCTGCCCGCTTGACGACTCATTACGACCTGGATTTTCCGAAGAAGCCGCAGATCGGGCCCTACTGGTGCTACAAGCACGGGCGTACATGCAGACCTACGGAGGACTCGGCGAAGTTTCTCAAACGGTACAGCGCCGATACTTTCAAGCGCATTCGCGAGTTCGCATCCATTCGCCGAGAAGCGGACATATCCGTTATTACGGGAGACAGCCGCGCTGTCGAGTTCCCCGCTCATGACTTAGTTATAACCTCGCCTCCGTATGTTGGGTTAATCGACTATCACGAGCAGCATCGCTACGCTTACGAACTGCTGGAACTGCCGTGGCGGGAAAAATCCGAGATTGGGCGCGCGTCGAAGGGTAGCTCAAAGAGAGCACAGGCAGAATATGTTGAGGGCATTTCCGAGACATTCCTGAATGTTCGCAAGAGTCTGAATCCGGGCGGGCGGATGGTGGTGATTGTGAATGACAAGCGCGACCTGTATGACGAAATCCGCGAGCGCGTCGGGATGCGGCTTGAGGCTCGCGTTGAGCGGCATGTGAACCGACGGACGGGTAGGCGCGCGGGCGCGTTCTTCGAGAGCGTGCTTATATGGAAGGATTGCTGATTGATGCGGCGGGAAACCCGAGAACGCCTGTGGCATGTGCTGTATGACTTTGCCATGGAGCAGCTGCCGAAGAGGAGTAGATGGACTCCTGAAGACATCAGGCTTGCTTATCCCTTTCACAGGCTTCTCTTCTCGGAGGAAGCGATTCTAGGAGCGCGAGTTGAAAGAAGCGTCGTTACATCTATGGGGAATACACTCTACCCGTCAATCGCAAGAACGATAGCCGAGGATAGGTTTGGGCAAGTATTCACGGAATACACGATTGAAGGTGAGGTGAACGACGCTGCTTGCAATATGATTGAGCAAATCGTAACGGAACTTCGCACCCCAAGAAGGCGGCGTGAAACTCCACGCGAACCAAACCATGACGATGAATTATCGGATATTCTCAATTCACGCGGCGGCGGACGGACGAATAGAGCAGTAACGGCGGACTTGTACATCGAGGACTTTCACGGCGGACCTCTGTTTGTAGAATTGAAAAGTCCACTGCCCAACCTTGATATAGCGGCAGAGTCGAAAAGGAAGATTCTGTACTACCTGCTGATTATGGGCAGGAAGGGTGTCGCTGGCGCGCAAGCGCATCTCGGACTGACATATAATCCCTACATCAGACGCGAAGATTACGCCCATAGCTTCACCAAGCAGATTATGGACATGGAGCGGCAGGTGCTGATGGGCAGCGAACTTTGGGACATGATTGGCGGTGCAGGAACATACACAGAGCTATTAGAGATTATTGAGGATGTGCATGCGCGCCTTCTCGCAATCGAATGAACGAGGGCATGATTTGGAAATACAATACGACACCGCAAGCGATATGCTTTACATCGGATTGCACTCGCGCACAAGCGTGGTGTCTGAAGAAGTTGCGCCCTGCATCGTTCTGGATTATGACAAGGACAATGGCATAGTCGGAATAGAGAGATAACCGACGGCAGCAAGCTCGCAGACCTTTCTCGATTGGAAATACAGGGGTTGGCTACCGCTTTGTTGAAGCAACCATCCCACTGACGGCAGAAAACTGATTACTGACAACTCAACACCGGATACCGGAGGCTTTACATGGGCAGACTTGACGACAAAGTAGTTATCGTTACGGGCGCGAGCAGGGGCATCGGCAAGGACATCGCCGTGCTGTTCGCCGCGGAGGGCGGCAAGGTCATCTGCGCGGCGCGCACCGTCGAAGAAGGCTCGCATCCGCTCGAAGGCTCGCTGAACACGACTGTGCAGGAAATCCGCGACGCAGGCGGCGAGGCGACCGCTGCCGCCGCGAACATATCGCTTCCGGAAGACTGCGAAGCGCTAGTGCAGACTGCGCGCGACACATACGGTCCCGTCGATGTGCTGGTGAACAACGCCGCTCTCACATACTTCATCCCTGTCAAAGACTACGCGCTCAACCGCTGGATGCGCTCGTGGGCGGTCAATTTCCACGCGCCCTTCATCCTCAGCCAGCATGTCCTCGAAGACATGATTCCCAGAGGCAGCGGCAGCATCGTCAACATTTCGTCCGGCGCGGCTATCGGTCCCGGGCGTGGACCGTATCAGGATGTCCCGCCAAACAGCGGCGGCACATGCTACGGCGCGGAAAAGGCGGCGCTCGAACGCTTCACGCAAGGACTCGCGCAGGAAGTCTATCAGTACGGCATATCCGTAACCGCCGTGTCGCCGTCGCAGGTCGTGCCTACACCCGGCACGGTGTTCCATAACCTCGTAACCGGCATCGACGACCCGCGCGGCGAACATCCCGAGCTTATGGCAAAGGCGTCGCTGCTGCTGGCGACCGAGCCGCTTGACGATGTTACCGGGCGCGTTACCTACAGCCAGCAAATCCTCAAGGAATACGGCTGGATTGACGAAGCGCGCGGCACAGGCACGCCCAATGGCCGCGAAGGCAGCGGGTATAGTTTGATATAGTTCATCAGTATGTCAGTCGGTCAGTGTGTCAGTGGTAGAGACCAGATTAATATGGGCTTGCGTCACCATAACGGCGCTGGTGGTCTGCTCGATGCTTTTGGTGGCATGCGATTTGTTTCAGGCGGAGATGCAGGCCGCGGATAGTCAGGCGCCCGAGATGTCTGATAGCGAAACGGCTGATCGCGAAACGGCTACTCCTGTCGGAACGGAGGAGTTGTTTTTTGGTGAGGTATCCGGGTTCACGCCGCCGCCGTCAATGGGCGGCGGCGATGCAATCGTACCCGCCTTGGCGCAGACTACCAAAGCCGAAGATGGCGTCCGTGCCCAAGAAACGAAGCCGGCTTTCGTGTCCCGATACCACGGGCCCTGGTCACCTGAGGAGAGAATCATCGAATCGGACACTATTGCCAGGGCGCGGCTGCGGTCTGCGTATGTCGGTGCGGCGTATTCGCACGAGCAAGAGGGTGAGCGGCATTATCGCCCGGTGGTTGAGTTCGTTTATGAGGTTTCGGAGTATCTGAAGGGGAGCGGCAGCGACGAAATAGCTGTTGCGACGAGTTTTTTCGGTAATCCTACCAGCGTGAGCCAGCAGTCCATGCTGAATCTCGCGCTCTCCACAGCCGAAAGGATGACCAACCACATGAGCAAGGACATCGTGAACGATCCGGATTGTGATGAGCCTTCGGTCGAGGGTATAAGAAGGAGCGGGCGGTGCCTTCATTTGTGGGAAATTGGAGATAACATCATTTACGGAGAGGAATGGCTGATATTCCTTGTGCAGGATAAACCGTATCCGTCCGTAGTGCCGGCAACGGGCGCAGCGCAGCGCAGCGAGTACGCATTTATAGGTGAGGGGCGGCAGGGTTCGCCCTATCAGGCTGCGTGGATGCCGTCGGTCGCTTTCGTCAGTGAGGATGATGCTCTCTCCGACGAGTGGCACTTTACGACCGGTCCGTATGCAGGGCGACCGTGGCAGTCCATATTCGCACTGTCGAATGTGCGAGAATCGATAGCGGAGATATACGCACTTCTCGATAGCGGGGCAGATAATCCAAACTACGAATACTGCCTATCGTGGATGTACTACGAGAAGCGGGTAGCGGACTGGGATATGCTTCATTATGGACGCGTCTATACGGACGACGAAATCGCGGAGTTGCGGGAGTGGGTCACGGATGAGGGATGCGCGGAAGCGATGTCCGCAGTAGGATTGTTGGAGAATCTGAGCAACTAACGGGCAGACTAGCCAAACATTAAGCTGCCAAACATTAAACTGAAGGAGAGATTTATGACCGAAATGCCAATGCACAACGACAGCCCGTTTTACGGGTATAACGTGGCTGCGATACAGAACCAGTACGCGGGGCGTGGGGCTGTGGGAGTTGTGGACTTCCTGCTTCCACATGTCAAGCCGGGCATGAGCGTGCTGGACGTCGGATGCGGCCCCGGGACGATAACGCAGGGGCTTGCGGAAATCGCGGCGCCGGGCAAGGTAATCGGCTGCGACCTGGAGCCGGGCATGGTGGCGCGGGCTTCAGCACTCGCAGAGGGCAAGGGACTCGACAACCTGAGTTTTCAGGTAGGCAACATCCTCGACCTGCCCTTCGAGGACAACACATTCGACGTTGTGCTGTCGTGCGCCGTTACGGAGCACCTGAGCGAGCCGGTGAAGGCTATGAGCGAGCTGGGGCGCGTGGCAAAGCAGGGCGGCGTAGTGGGCATAACGCGGACGGACTGGAGCGCGAGCCTGTTCGCGCCGCCGTGTCCTGCCGCGGAACGGTTCATAGAGTTGTTCGAGCGTGGTTTCTCGACGCAGGGCGCTACGATGTTCGGTGGCAAGAACCTGCCCAGGATGCTGCAGGAAGCGGGGCTGACCGTTGGCGACGACGTTCTGGTGGCGATGAGCGGCGCGTACACTCCTGCCCCCGGAAATGCGATGGTAGGCGGCTGGGCGGAGTGGATAGAAAACCTGCCGCTGTTCGACAGGGTGATCGAAGAAGGGCTGACCACGCGTGACGAGCTGGACGCGATGTGCGTAGAGATGCGGGAGTGGGCGGCGCAGCCGGGAACGCTGGCGGCGACCGGCGGGTGCAGGGCTGTGGCGCGGAAGGGGTGAGCCACCGGACGGAGCGACGCAAAACGGAAAAGCCCTCCACGGCAACTACCGTGGAGGGCTTATGCGGGCTTACCACCGCCATAGCCTAGGTTCTGTGGACATTTCACCAGATACGCTTATAATGTCATTCCGAACGCAGTTTCCCTGTCATTCCGAAACCCCATTGTTGTCATTCCGAACGCAGTGAGGAATCTGAAATTCGTCGCATGCAAACCTGTTTCCGACTCCAGATTTCTCGCTTCACCCGAAATGACAGGTATAGACCGCAAATGACAGGTATAAATTGCATTTGTGAAATCGTCTTGCAATCTGCAATTCATGCCCGTTTCAAGCAATCGTGATATAATGACAAATGCGTGATTTTTCGCAGGCACAGACGATTCACAGGAGCATAGAGTGGTAGCTCAGCGACTACGGGACTACGAGATTGTATTCATAATGACGCCCGAGGCGAACGAAGGCGAGGTCGCTGATGCGATACAGCGACTCAACGACTTCGTTACGGAGCGCGGCGGCGACTTTACCGACCATGACATCTGGGGCTTGCGGCGTCTCGCATACCCCATCAACAAGTTCATGGAAGGCATATATGTGCTCGCGCACTTCAGCCTAGACGCCACCGATGTGCTCGAACTAGACCGCACTCTGACGACTTCCGAGGATGTCATCAGGCATCTCATCACCAAAGCCGTAGTCGTAGATTAGAACCACCGGCGCGCCCATCGAATTGGCGCGGCAAGGCGTTATGCCCGCGTTAATTCTAGCCGTCCCCCGCATTCTCTCGAATAACGGGACATTTGGAGTTGCGTGACAATCGTAAATCATGCCCACCACGAATGGCGCACACCGCCAAGAGGAAGCGAGAGAGAAGAGTCTATGCTGAACAAAATGCTATTGATTGGCAACGTGGGCAGAGACCCTGAGATGCGCTATACGCCGAGCGGCAGCGCTGTAACTTCCTTCAGTCTCGCCGTGAATCGACGCTACACGCCGCAAGGTGGTGAAATGCAGGAGGAAACCGAGTGGTTCGATGTGACAGCTTGGAACCGCCTGGCAGAGACCTGCAACAACTATGTCACGCGAGGCATGAAGGTGTATGTTGAAGGCAGGCTGCGAAGTCGTTCGTGGGTCGGCCAAGACGGTCAGACACGCTTCCGAAACGAGATTGTCGCAAGCACAGTCACTTTCCTAACACCGCGCGGTGCTGGCGGCGGCTACGGCGGACCTCCTCCCGGTGGCGAGCCGGGCGGCTACGGCGGCGGCGCCGGATATGGCGGCGGCGGTGGTGGCTACGGCGCGGATGGCGAGTACGGCGGGGCTCCGGGCGAGCCGTCTGACGCGGACGACCTGCCTTGGTAGTGATGATAGCGCGTGCCTTCTGACTAACTAACCAAAGCGGAGAAAAACCGATTAACTAAAAGAGGGAGAAACATGACCACGGAAACATCCTCAAGCCCAGCACCCGCAGCGGCACCGGCTGCTCGCCCTGCCGCTCCCGGCGCGCCACGAACGGGGGGACCCGGCGGCGCACCGCGACCAGGCGGAGGCGGCAGACCACCATTCAGAGGCGGCGGAGGCGGACAGGGCGGCTTTCAGCGACGGCGCGGCAGGCCTCGCTATTACGCGCGGCGAAAAATCTGCACCTTCTGCGTGGACAAAGTGAAGTACATCGACTACAAGGATGTGCCAAGGCTGCGGCGCTTCCTATCCGACCGCTACAAGATGGAAGCCCGGCGCAAGACCGGCGTCTGCGCGAAGCACCAGCGCGCGCTGTCGCGTGCCGTCAAGCGCGCCCGCGTTCTCGCGCTCATCCCGTTCAGCCCCGACCACAAGATGCCCGGCGGCGGCTACGCAGCGTAGCGTCGCTTACCCGACCGTAGCCTTCTGCTGTCCGTAAACTTCCAGTAGTACGAGAGATTACGCAAGTGGTGAACGACCCGTCTCAAGAACAGGACCACGCCGGCCCGACCGACCGCCGCCGCGAAAGCCGCCGCATACGGCAGATTCAGCGCAGGCGTCGTGTCGCGTTCGGCGCTATCGGCGTCATGCTGCTGCTCGTGCTCGGCATACTCTTCGCCGGTTATGTGTTCATCTTCGTGCGCCCGCCGCAAGAGCGCGTAGTCAGCGTCAACGAGGTTACATACACGCGCGGCGATATGGTGAAAATGCTCCGCATACGCCAGCGCCTGCAAGAAGACCAAGGGCAGCGACTCGACACCAGCAGCGACATATTCCAGGCGCTGCAACTCATCGTCGAGAACGAAATCATCGCCCAGTCCGCGCCGAGCCTCGGCATCACCGTTTCGGACGAAGAGGTTGATACGCAGATTCAGGCGACCATCATCTTCCAGGCCGGCGGGCAATTAGCGGGCAAATCGGAAGATCAGCTCGACCGCGAATTCAAGGAACTCTACTCGAACTTCCTGAACGCTTCGCAGATAAGCGAGGACGAACACCGCGACATCGTGCGCCGCACGTTGCTGCGCTCGAAGGTGCGGCAGTATGTCGGCGAATCCGTGCCGAATGTCGCCAAGCAGTACCACGTCTATCGGCTCGCCGTAGGGCAGGAAGACGAGATAGACATCCTGTTTACGAAGTACGACGACTATGTGAAGAACAGCGCCGACCCTGTGATATTGCATGAGGCGTTCAAAGCGATAACGCGCGAGTTCTCGCGAGAGGCTCCGGAGCTTGTGCGGCGCGGCGGCGAGATCGGCTGGGTGCCGCTAGGCGTGCTGGAAGACTACGACGATGTCATCGCCACCGTAGAGGTAGGCGAGCTAAGCACGCCCATTCCCAACCGCGACCAGCGTCAGCAGGCGTTCATCTTCATGGTGTCTGAAATCGACGAACTGCGCGAGCTTGACCCGGTAAACCACGAAGCGCTGAAGACGCGCGCCTTAGAGCGTTGGATAAACGAGCAGCGCCGCGAGCACGACGTTTACGCCGTGTTCAACTCCGACATCTACGCGTGGATGATCCAGCAGCTTGGCATTTCCACCGCCATAACGCCATCCCCCCAACCCGCCAGCCCCTTCCAGCAGTTCCTAGGCGGCAGTTAGCGAGAACATCGCGGTTGCGCAAGTCCCCCTTTTCCCAATCAATGGGCTGACAGGGGTATGTGCTAGGATTTCAAGCACTTGCGGGAAGCGATAATGGTTGGCGGGCAACGATTTTCGCCCCCATCCCAACCTTCCCCCTCAGGGGGGAAGGGACTATACCATACCCCTGTCAGTCTCTTGACCGGGGAAAGACAACATCCTGCCCGTCCGCCCCGCCCTGTCCATTGATGTCAATTCCTCCTCCCCGCAATGTCACAGACTTTTAACACGCTTGCAACACAACGGCAACGGTTGGGCGTTAGTGTAAGTTCACGACGAAGCGGGCCCACTTTGGGGAGGAATTGCTCTGGCTACGGAAATCGCGCTTGATGCGCCAAGTACCGGCTCTCGCGCCGGCACGCGGACTCACTGCCCGTACTGCGCCTTTCAGTGCGGGATGGTGATCGATGGCGCGCGCGCGGACAACGCGGCGATTGCCGGCGACGACGCATTCCCCGTGAACAAGGGCGCGCTGTGCATCAAGGGCTGGACGGCGGCATCAACGCTGAAGCATCCGGATAGGCTGCTGTCTCCGCTGATGCGCGGCGACGACGGCACGCTCGCACCGGCGAGTTGGGATGCGGTTATGGGGCGGATAGCCAGCGAGTTCCGCAGCTCGCAGGACTTGTATGGGGCGGATGCGGTGGGCGTGTTCGGCGGCGGCTCGCTGACAAATGAAAAGTCATACCTGCTGGGCAAATTCGCACGGGTCGCGCTCGGCACATCCAACATCGACTACAACGGGCGATTCTGCATGTCGTCCGCTGCGGCTGCGAGCATCAGGTCGTTCGGCATCGACCGCGGGCTGCCGTTTCCCGTCGCGGACATAGCGAACGCGGAGACGATATTGCTCGTGGGCAGCAACGCATCGGAGACTATGCCGCCCATAATGCAGTACTTCGAGGCGCAGCGCAACAGCGGCGGTAGGCTCATCGTCGCAGACCCGCGCCTGACTCCGACGGCGCAGCGCGCAGACCTGCATTTGCGCCTGACTCCCGGCACGGACGCCGCGCTCGCCAACGGCATCCTGCACATTCTGGTGCGCGACGGGCTGATAGACACTGACTACATCAACACGCGCACGGACGACTTTGGCGCGGTGCGCGGTAGCGTTTCCACATACTGGCCCGAGCGTGTGGAGCGTATCACCGGCGTGTCGGAGTCGGACATCGTGAAGGCGGCGCGCATGCTTGGCGAGGCGCACACGGCGATGGTGCTGACGGCGCGCGGCGCGGAGCAGCAGGCGCAAGGTGTGAACAACACGCTGTCGTTCATCAACATCGCGCTGGCGCTCGGTCTAGTGGGCAAGCCGAACAGCGGCTACGGCTGCCTGACCGGGCAGGGCAATGGACAAGGAGGAAGAGAGCACGGGCAGAAGGCTGACCAGCTGCCGGGCTATCGCCTGCTTGCCGACCCTGCCGCGCGAGAGCATGTCGCCGGTGTATGGGGCATCGACCCGGATGCGCTGCCCGCGCCGGGCAAGTCCGCATACGAACTGCTGGATTCCCTGGGACGCGACGGCGGCGTGCGGTCGCTGCTGGTGCTGGGGTCGAACCCGGTCGTCTCTGCTCCGAATGCGTCACATGTGGAAGATAGGTTGCGCTCGCTGGACTTTCTGGTCGTGTCCGACTTCTTCCTGTCGGAGACGGCGATGCTCGCGGATGTCGTGCTGCCCGCGGCGCAGTGGGCGGAAGAAAAAGGCACTATGACGAACCTCGAGGGCCGCGTCATTATGCGAAATCGCGCATACGACCCGCCGGCCGGCGTCCGCGACGATATGCGCGTCATCTGCGATCTCGCGGAGCGGCTGGGCAAAGGGCAATACTTCGAGTACGACGGCGCGGAGGATGTGTTCGGCGAGCTGCGGCGTGCGAGCGCGGGCGGTCCGGCAGACTACTCCGGCATCACATACGACAAGATAGCGGCGAACGACGGCGTGTTCTGGCCCTGCCCGGGCGAGGAACATCCCGGCACGCCGCGCATGTTCACGCAGCGATTCGCCACGCCCGACGGCAAGGCAAAGTTCCACGCGGTGCGGCACCGTCAGCCCGCAGAGCCGCCGGACGCCGCATTCCCGCTGTACCTGACGACGGGCAGGCTATTGGCGCAATACCAGTCGGGCAATCAGACGCGGCGCGTGGAAGAGCTGGCAGGCATCGCGCCGGAGCCAGCGGTCGAAGTGCATCCCACAACGGCGCGGCAGTACGGCTTGCTGAACGGCGGCAAGGCGATGATATGCAGCAGGCGCGGCAACGCAGAGTTCAAGGTGCGCATCACGGCAAGCATCCGCGAAGACACGCTGTTCGTCCCATTCCACTGGGGCGGCATCCGTGCCGCGAATAAGCTTACCAGCGCCGCCCTGGACCCGATAAGCAGAATGCCGGAGTTCAAAGTGTGCGGCGCGAAGATAGAGCCGGTGAACTGATAGCGTGATTTGCGCGAGTAGATGAACGTAGCCATTCTTGTCTCATTAACACCGTTTGCAAGCACTGGATTCCTGCTTTCGCAAGAATGATGGGATGTGATGCAGGAATGTCAACAGAACCTAATCAAAAAAACGATTTCACAAATGCAATTTATACCTGTCATTTCGGCAATTCATCCTTGTCATTTCGAGCGAAGCGAGAAATCTAAAGTCTGAAACAGGCTGAAAATGCAACGAATTTAGATTCCTCACTGCGTTTCGGAATGACAGATGGGGATGGCTGCGCGGAATGACAGAGGAAATGCTCGAATGCTGTGGCGCAATCGCCGCTTACGAGCTAAATCACCAACCGACTGACTAACTGACCGACTGATATACCAATAAGGGAGCGATGATGGCTACGAAGAAGAAGCTTGTTGTGGTTGGCAATGGGATGGCGGGCGCGCGCTTTGTGGAAGAGGTGCTGGCGCTCGGCGGCCAGGAGCAGTACGACATCACTGTGTTCGGCGAAGAGCCTTATGGCAATTACAACCGCATCCTGCTGTCGGGCGTGCTCGCGGGTACACACGACGAGAAGGACATCTTCATCAACCCGCTGTCATGGTACGAGAAGAACGGCATCACGCTGCACGCGGGCGTCCGCGTCATCGGCATCGACCGCAAGTCGAAGACGGCTTACGGCGCGGGCGGGCTGCTCGTGCCGTATGACAAGCTTGTAGTCGCTACTGGCAGCTCGCCGTTTATCCCGCCGATGGACGGGCTTCACAGCGACGACGGCAGCCTGCGCAACGGCATCTTCCCATTCCGCACACTCGACGACTGCAACGAGATGGTCGAGTATTCCGAAGACGCGCGCAGGGCGACCGTGATAGGCGGCGGCTTGCTCGGTCTTGAGGCGGCGCGCGGGCTGATGAACCGCGGAGTCGATGTGGATGTGGTACATCTGACGCCGTACATTATGGACCAGCAATTGGACGCATCATCCGGCGACATGCTCAAGGACTTGCTTGAAGACATGGGCGTGCGCTTCCACCTCGAAAAGCTCACCACGACCGTGCACGGCAACGGCAAGGTCACCGGCGTAGGATTCCGCGACGGCGATTCGCTGGACTGCGAGATGCTTGTCATATCCGCCGGTATTCGCCCGAACATCGACCTCGCGCGGATGTCTGGGCTAAACATACGGCGCGGCATTCTGGTGAACGACGACTTGTCCTGCCGCAACGACCGCGACATCTACGCGATAGGCGAGTGCGCCGAGCACCGCGGGCGAACATACGGATTAGTCGCGCCGCTGTGGGATCAGGCGCGCACACTCGCCGAGCGGCTGACAAGCGAAGAATCCAACGCGACATACACCGGCTCTAAAGTATCCACGAAACTCAAGGTCATGGGTGTGGAACTCGCCGTCGCAGGCGACAAAGACCCCGTCGGCGATGACGACGAAGTGGTGTCTTATGTAGAGCCGAACCGCGGGGTCTATAAGAAGCTCATCGTGCGGCAAGGCAAGGTCGCCGGCGCGATATTGCTGGGAGACGGCGCAGCCGCGCCGCGCCTGCTGCAAGCGTTCGACCGCGGCGAAGCATTGCCGCAGAATCGCGCCGAACTGCTATTCCCGCTGTCGGGCGAAGCCGAGTCATTGGACATATCGGACATGCCGGACGACGCGCAAGTGTGCAACTGCAACGGCGTGTCCAAGGGCAA
This sequence comes from Chloroflexota bacterium, assembly GCA_009840355.1. Lineage (NCBI taxonomy): Bacteria > Bacillati > Chloroflexota > Chloroflexota bacterium. The sequence goes on along the minus strand of VXNZ01000023.1, from coordinate 38,719 downwards.
CATCGTCGCCGCAGTTGGCGCGGGCTGCCGCAGCATGAAGGCGGTCTGCGACGCGACAAGGGCAGGCACCGGCTGCGGCTCGTGCATCCCGCAAGTACAGGCGATTCTAGAACTCGCGGCGGACGGGCTGGTGGCGGAAGACCCCTCCGAGCACTACTATGTACCCGCGATACCGATGACCAAGCCGGAGCTTGTGGCGGCTATCAAAGCGCATGGGCTGCGCAGCGTGTCTGCCGTGCTGAGCGAGTTCGCGGGCGGCAAAGAGGACGCGCCGAGCAAGATGGGCTTGGCGTCGCTGCTGAAGACGATATGGGCGGACGAGTACGAGGACGAACGGGACGCGCGCTTCATCAACGACCGCGTGCACGCGAACATACAGCGCGACGGCACTTTCAGCGTCGTGCCGCGCATATTCGGCGGCGTAACATCGCCGGACGAACTGCGGCGGCTCGCGGATGTCGCCGAGAAGTACGAAGCGAAGATGGTCAAGGTTACCGGCGGGCAGCGCATCGACCTGCTGGGCATACCGAAGACGCACCTGCCCGATGTCTGGCGCGAGCTGAAGATGCCGTCCGGTCACGCCTACACGAAGGCGTTCCGCACTTGCAAGACATGCGTCGGCACGGAGTTCTGCCGCTACGGTGTGGGCGACAGCGTGAAGCTGGGCATCGAAATCGAGAAGCGCTTCCAGGGCGTAGAGTCGCCGCACAAGATGAAGCTGGCGGCATCCGGCTGCCCGCGCAACTGCGCCGAATCTACGACGAAAGACTTGGGTGTAGTCGCCATCGAAGGCGGCAAGTGGGAAATATATATCGGCGGCGCGGCAGGCTCGCAGGTGCGAAAGGGCGATGTGCTGTGCGTCGTGGACAGCCACGACGATGTGCTGAAGTTTATGGGGCGCTTTATGCAGTACTACCGCGAGAACGCCAAATATCTCGAGCGCACTTACGGCTTCGTAGAGCGTGTGGGCATCGACCACATAAAATCGGTATTACTGGACGACAGCGAAGGCATCTGCGACCGGCTGGACGCGGATATACAGGCGGCGGTGGACGATTACAAAGACCCGTGGCAAGAAGCCGAGATTCCCGTTCACCCGAACCAGTTCGTCAGCGTCGCGGGGTAATTCGCTAACAGGATGTACAGGATGGACAAGTCAGGAACAACAGCGATGACGGCAAAGATGGGACAAGCGTACAGGCTGGCGCCGGCGGAGCGGATACCCCTGGGCGAAGGGCGCGTGTTTTATGTGGAAGGCACGCCGGTAGCGGTGTTCCGCTCGCGGCAGGGCGATGTGTTCGCCACGCAGTCGGCATGTCCACACAAGCGCGGACCGCTCGCGGACGGCATCATCGCCGGCGGACAAATAGTATGCCCGCTGCACGCCTACAAGTTCGATCTGGCAACCGGCAAGCCCACCGGCAACGACTGCCCCGCGCTGCAAACATACGCCGCCGCGCTTGATGATAATGGCGATGTGGTGATTTCTATGTCGCCCGCGTCTTAACCTTCCCTTATACCTTTTATTCGCATTTGTAATACTGTTCTGTTGTTACATAAACTTAACATGATTGTCATATTTCTTTAACGCTGGTGTAACTGCGCTGTAAAGGTTGCTCCCTAACATTGTTCTCGAGTCGTAAAGAGCGGCTGTCGGGACTTACATTGGGAGACGATGATATGAACGCAGGAAATAGCGTTTGGGAGAGCAGCAAAGCGACCCGCATCAACTTATTTAGCTTGCGGTCGCCGCATATGCGGACATTCCACCTAACATGGTTCGCATTCTTCTTGGCATTCTTCGGCTGGTTTGGCATTGCGCCGCTGATGGCGCTGGTGCGTGAAGACCTGCTGCTGACGAAGGCGCAGATTGGCAACACCATAATCGCGTCCGTCGCCATCACCATCGTGGCGCGGCTTGCCATCGGCTGGCTGTGCGACAAGATCGGACCTCGCCTCGCATACTCGGGCTTGCTGGTCATCGGCTCCATCCCGGTGATGTGCATCGGGTTCGCGCAGACCTACGAATCGTTCCTGCTTTTCCGTCTCGCAATCGGCGTCATCGGCGCATCTTTCGTCATCACGCAGTATCACACATCCGTGATGTTCTCCTCGAACGTCGTGGGCACGGCGAACGCGACTACTGCGGGCTGGGGCAACCTGGGCGGCGGCGTAACGCAGATGGTAATGCCGCTGGTGCTCGCCGGCGTGCTGATGTTCGGAGTGGGCGAGACGCTGGGCTGGCGGCTGGCGATGGTCGTGCCGGGCGTTGCGCTGTTCATCGTGGGCATCGCGTACTATTTCTTCACGCAGGACGCGCCGCTTGGCAACTACAAGGACTTGCGTGCAAAGGGGATGATGCCGCAGGATTCGCAGGCGCGCGGCGGCTTCATGGCGGCGGCTAGAGACTACCGCGTGTGGGCGTTGTTCGTCATATACGGTGCGTGCTTCGGTGTGGAACTGACCATCAACAACATCGCGGCGCTGTACTACTTCGACCGCTTCGACTTGGACTTGCGGACGGCGGGGCTGATAGCCGGACTATTCGGCGCGATGAACCTGTTCGCGCGGACGCTTGGCGGCATCTTCGGCGACAAGTTCGGCATCAAGTTCGGGCTGAAGGGGCGCGTGATGTTCCTCGGCGCGGTGCTGCTGGCGGAGGGTATCGCGCTGATAGTCTTCTCGCAGATGGCGACGCTGGTGCTCGCGGTGGGCGCGATGATAGTGTTCAGCCTGTTCGTGCAGATGTCCGAGGGCGCGTCATACTCGGTGGTGCCGTTCATAAACCGCAGGGCGCTCGGATCGGTGGCGGGCATCGTCGGCGCGGGCGGAAACGCAGGCGCGGTGCTGTTCGGCTTCCTATTCCGCGCGGAGAGCATATCGTATCAGGAAGGGCTGCTGTTCGCAGGCGTAGCCGTGATATTGGCGTCCGCGCTAGTCTTCCTAGTCCGCTTCTCCCCCGAAACCGAAGCCGAGGAAAAGCGCACAATGGAAGCCGCGCTGGCAGCTAGGCAGGGTGCGGTCGTGGCGGCGGATTAGGACTATAACTAGACTATAACTAAGGCAGGATAGGGGATTAGTCCTCATCCTGCCTTTCCTGTGCATTCCGTTAGTTGACGCGCGCCATATAGCGGATGTGATAGATTAAGCGAGACTTACGACTACACATCCGCGCTCGCACGCGAAAGGGAGGCGTCATGACTACAGGCGGCACGGCACAGGACAACCCGACGGTTGAGGAAAATCGCAAGCAGGGGACGCCGGAGTGGCAACTGCGGAACGTGCGGTTCGATAGCCCGGCTACGCTGGCGGCGTTTCCGCTGGTGCGCAATCTGACTTCGTCCGCGATACAGGGCTACGCATCGAAGACGAGCGTGTACCCGGGCGAATCCATAGACCTTATGGTCAGCATGGAACCGGAAGGCGAGTTCAGCATCAGCATCTATCGGCTCGGCTGGTACGGCGGGCTAGGCGGCAGGCTCATGGGCAGGATGGGGCCGTACCGCGGCAGGACGCAGCCCGTGCCTATGATGTCCGTGCAGCGGCTGCGTGAGTGCGTGTGGGAAGCCAGCGCGCGCCTGACGATTCCGGACGATTGGCAGAGCGGCGTGTATCTGGCGAAGCTGTCTCGCGTGGAGCCGGGCGCTGCGCCGGACGCTCCGGACTACGGCGTGCAGAGCTACATCACCTTCGTAGTGAAGTCGCGCCGCGAGTGCGACCTGCTATTTCAGGTGAGCGACATCACATGGCAGGCGTACAACAAGTGGCCCGGTAACGACTCAATATACACCGATGGCACGCCGAATGTGTGGTATCAAGGCACCGAGACGCGCGCGAGCTTCGACCGTCCATACACGAAGTATTGCCAGATTTTGGACGCGCCGCTGTCGCTTGGGTCGGGCGAGTTTCTGCTGTGGGAGCATCCGATGGCGTTCTGGCTTGAAGAGCAGGGCTACGATGTCGCGTACTGCTCGAATATGGACTTGCATCTCGACCCGCAAGTGTTGGACAAGTGCAAGGCGTTCCTGTCCGTCGGACACGACGAATACTGGTCGCGCGAGATGTTCGACAACATGATGTCGGCGCGGGACGCGGGCATGAGCATCGGCTTCTTCTCCGGCAACTCGGTCTATTGGGAGATAGAGTTCCACGAAAGTGAGGTTACGGACGCGCCTTGCCGGGTGTTCTCGCGCAAGCGGCTGTTCGGCGGCGAGGAAGCCTCGCTGATGGGCGTGAAAAGCTACGGTCCCGGCTACGGCGACTGGACGATTACGAACCCGTCGCACTGGATATTCGACGGCATGGGCGTGAGCGCGGGCGATACCATCCCTGCGATTGTGGGCTGGGAATACCACGGCACGCCGGCGGATATAGACGGGCTGGAAGTGGTGGCGAGCAGCGAGTTGTTTCAGGGCTATAAAGAACCGCGAGAACCGGCGCACGCGGCGGTCGTGTACCCGTGCGAGCGCGGCAACTGGGTGTTCAACGCCGGCACGATTTGGTGGCCCGAAGGCTTGTCCAACCCGCCCGGCCACATCCCGGCGCGCCTCGCAATCAACTCCGTAAGCGTAGGCAGCAGCCCCGGCACATTCGGTGTAAACCCTATGACGCGGGCGATCACCGCCAATGTGCTGAACAGGATGATAGCGGATTCGCCTCGCTGATGACGCAAGCCCCTCTTCCACGGAAATTAACGTGGATAGACAGGTTGGGGGCAAGAATGCGCACGCCGGATCCGCAACGCTAAGCCGCTCTTCCCTATCCTGTGCATGTTCCAGATTGGCAATAGGATGCGCGCATTGCCATCCCTTATATATATGCTATTATTTATCGTACTGGAACGACACTTTGCATGCTGCAACTTGCGGCGGGAATTAGATGGGAGGCGATTCTGGCTACGTCAGGCTCACAGAGCAGTGACAGCCCACGGTTTGAGGTGGACGAGCGGCCGCCACTGCTTTCGACGCTGGGGAATGGCGCACAGTTTAGCTTGATTGCATCTGCGACTCTGCTGGTTACTCCGGTTGTGGTCGCCAATGCGTCCGGGCTGGACGACTCATATCTCACATGGATGGTGTTCGCGTCGCTGCTGGTGGTTGGCGTGTCCACGCTGATTCAGGTGCGGCGATTTGGACCGGTCGGCGGCGGAATGGTGCTGCCGATGTTCACGGCGGCGTTTTCCATACCGTTCTGCATCGCGGCAGTGGTGGACGGCGGACCCGGCACGCTCGGCGCGCTCGTGTTGATTTCCGCCATTACGCAGCTCGCCATATCGCGGTGGCTGTTCCTACTGAGGCGGCTCGTTACGCCAATCGTCGGCGGCACAATCATCATGATACTGTCCATCACGCTGGCGTCGGTCGTTTTCGACCTGCTCGACAGTGCATCGATCGTCGAGCCTATCCCCGCGACACTCACTGCGTTAGTAACGCTTGTCGTCATCGCCGCGCTGAGCCTGCGGGGGTCTGCGATACTGCGCCTATGGGGACCGCTCATCGGCATCGTGATAGGCGGTTTGGTCGCATTTGCAGTCGGCATATACGACTTCGACAGGGTTACGCAATCGGCGTGGGTTGGCGTGCCTGCCGAGCTGCCTGAATTGGGCTTCAACTTAGGCATACCGTTCTGGACGCTCTTGCCGTCGTTCGTGTTTTTAGGCATCGTAATATCCATACAGGCGAACGGCGCGTCCGTCGCGCTGCAGCGCGCGTCTTGGCGCGAAGACAAGGCGATAGACTTCCGACAGGTGCAGGCGACACTGGCGGGCGGCGGCGTAACGAATGTGATTGCCAGCGTGTTCGGCGCGGTGCCGAATGTCATCAACCCCGGCACACTGTCGTTCGTGCAGACAACAGGCGTTGCGGCGCGCGGCATGGGTTACTGCATCGGGCTGATATTCATCGCACTGGCGTTCGTGCCTAAGGTGTCCGGCTTGCTCAGCACGATACCGGGACCAGTGATGACAGGCTATCTCGTGATGGTTACGGGCAGCCTGTTCGTAGATGGCGCGCGCACGGTCATCCAGAGTGAGACGAATGGAAACAAAGTCGCAGTCGCGGGCGTGTGCTTCTGGATTGGCGCATCGTTCCAATTTGGGCTGTTCAACCTGCCGGACTTGGGTCCCGTGGTGAACGCGCTTATGAAGAGCGGCATAACGACCGGCGGCTTCGCGGCGATAGCGATGATACTGTATTTGGAGCTGACGAATCCGCGTCGAATGCGCTTCGAATCGGCGCTGCACATAGACGCGTTGCCGGACCTGAACGAATTCATGGCACGCTTCGCAGAGCGTCGTGGCTGGGACGACGCGATGAAGAACCGGCTGACGGCGGTCGCAGAAGAGACGCTGCTGACGCTCGCGCCGCTAGACTTGGACGACTTGGATGGCAGCGGCGGCGACAAGGAAACGGGGCAGTTGGTGGTAGTCGCGGCGAGCGAAGGGCAGATAGCGGAGCTGGAGTTCATAGGCGGCAGCAGCGACGAGATGAACATCGAAGACCGCGCTCGCCAATTGCAGCAGCACGACATCGACTATGTAGTGGAAAACGAACTATCGCTGCAACTGCTGCGCGCCTACGCCTCATCCGTCCGCCACCAACAGTTCAGCGGCGCCGACCTGATAACGGTGCGCGTTGCGCCGCCAAACGGGTAAAGAGGCGAGTAATTGACATCGATGGACAGGGTTAGGGTCTTTCGATTGCTCATGTCATTTCGAGCGAAGCGAGAAATCTAAAGTCGGAAACAGGTTTGCATGCAACGATCCCTGCCTTCGCAAGGACATGCTTCAGATTCCTCACTGCGTTCGGAATGACAAAAAAGAGCGCCGAATGACAAAGACAGCGTGAGATGACAACACTAGGGATTTGTGAAATCGTCTCACGGGCGGGCTTGTTTCCACACAGCGATTTTAGACCCTTCACTTCGTTCAGAGTGACAACCGAAATGCGCTGGTAGGATGGCGGGAAGACTTGAGATGCGCGAAATAGTCACCATGTCATCGCCATACAATCGCTACGCCGCATCGCCTGTCCATCACACCGACACCGCTATCACGCCGCCCACTGTCAGCACAATCGCGGCTAGTTTGACTGCGAGGATTTTACCGCCTAGAGGTTCGTCTAGGACGCGGGAGATGCCTAGGCTCAGGACTATGCCTAGCATGAATACAAACATTGGGCGCGTTGCCATTACTGCGGTTACCAGCGATACCGGGCCCGCGTAGATTGCCTCTAGCGTGATGTACACCGTGCCCAGCACTAGCACACCTTCGACTAGGATAGTCAGCCCCATTGAGATTGGCGAGCGGAGCGTGTTTATCAGATCGGGTATTATCCTCGGCGTAACTATGAACGCGGTGCAGGCTATTCCCATACCCAGCGCGCGCCACATAAACAGCGTCCACACATCCATATCGACCGATATGAGCTTGGTCAGAAATTGGTTGATTCCGAAGGCTAAACTGGCGACCAGTAGCAGCATGAACGGTATGATGCGGTTCTGATCGCGCTCGGATTCGCGCATCGTTGGTCCCAGCGACATCAGCGCCGCACCGACCACTGTGGCGAGAATGCCAATCCACGCGATTAGCGATATGAACTCCGCCAGGAAGACCATCGCGAGAATGGCGACGAATATCGTATGCGTGGTCGTTACCGGCACTACGCGCGACACATCTTGCGTTCGCATCACCCAGAACATCATCGCCAGATAGATGCCCGACAGCAAGCCACCGCCGATAGCGATGAGCAGCGTATCCACGCCATAGCCGCTGAATGTGGCAAATGGCACGGTCACGGCGGCGAGTCCCAGTTGGCACAGACCCACGATGACGATGAACACCAAGGGCGTGGGCATGTATCGCTGTATGAGAATCTTGTCCAGTGCGGATACGATGGCGAAGCCGAACGCGCTGCCGAGTGACAGGACTATCCAGTGCATACTAGGACGCTGCCGTGTTCCGGCGCTCGCGGGCGAAGCGGCGAACACCGCCCATATCCGCGCCTTCGAGCGGCACCGTGCCGATAACTTTCGCGCGCTCCAAGTCGTGCAGCATATCGACCGAGTAGCCCAGCATGTCGCGCAGCAGGTATTCGTTGTGCTCGCCTAGACCGGGCGCGGGCCTATGACGGTCGGGCAGGCGCGGCGCGTCTTCGGGCGCCAAGTCCGGCGATGTGTGCGACAGCGTGCTCCACACGGGACCGCTCATAGGGAATGTGCCGGCGTCGGCGTGTGTTACTAGCTGGAAATACTGGCGCGCTTGCAAGTGCGGATCGTCGTAAGTGTCAGGGCCGCAGTCCAGCACCGGCGCGGCTGGTATGGATTGCTCCTGCAACTGCGTGGCGATGTCTTGGCGCGTGCTCTGCGCCGTCCACTCGCTGACAATATCGTCGAGCGCCGCGCGGTTGGCGACGCGACCGTCCGGCGATGTGAAACGCGCGTCTGCGGCAAGGTTCGGCTGCCCGATGACATCGCAGAAGCGCCGCCATTCGTCGTCGTTGCGGACGGCGATGGCAACCCATGCGTCGTCGCCAAGGCAGCGATAACAGCCGTGCGGCGACATTCGCGGATGGCTGTTGCCGCGCCGTTCCCGCGACTCGCCGCTCATCTGGTTTTCCAAGAATGTCTCGCCCATGTGCGGCATAAACGCTTCCGCCTGCGACAGATCGATGAACTGCCCCTTGCCGGTGCGTGCGCGATAGTGCAGTGCAGTGCATATCGCGAATGCGGCGGTTGCGGCGCCCACCGCGTCCGGATGATGCACCAGCGAGTTGTGCGACAGATCGAGGTCCGGGTAGCCGCGCAGCGCCGAATGCCCCGTCATCGCGTCTATCGCCATGCCCATGCTGCGGTGCCCCCGATAGGGGCCCGTGTTGCCGTACCCCGGCGTGAACAGCACGATGAGGTCCGGCTTGATTGCGCGCAGCACGTCCTGCCCGATGCCAAGCCTGTCCATAACGCCGAATGCGTAGTTGGTGAACACCACATCGCTGATAGCGACAAGTTCCTTGAAGGCGTCAACGCCCTGTTCGCTGGTGAGGTCGAGCGTCAAGCCGAGTTTGTTGCGATTGGTGGCGTTGAAGTTGCCCTGCCGGTTCCACGGGCGTTCGCCGGGGTCGTAGTCAGGATAGCCGGGCGTATTCGGTTCGGGTCGTAATGGACCGCGCGCGATACGCTGCAACGCCTCGACCTTGATAATCTCCGCGCCCATGTCTCCGAGCATCACGCCGCAGAAGGGTCCCGCCCAAATCTCTGCAAGTTCAAGCGCGCGTATGCCACGCAGCGGCGGATTTTTCATACCCAATCTTTTCTCCCACTAGGGCCGGCAACTTTCGTGGGAACTAAACTACACCCTTTGCGCGTAGTTCGGCAAGTAGCGGCGCGTCTATGTCTAGCAAGTCGTCGTAGATTTCGGCGTTGTGCTGTCCCAGACGCGGCGCGGGCGTGTTCGTGGATACCGGCGTGTCGGACAGGCGGAACGGCAGCCCCGTGTAGGTGAGTTCGCCGGCGTCCGGGTGCATCAAATCCACGAAGTAGTCGCGCTCACGGAATTGTGGATTATCGAACGCCTCATGCGTCTCCATAATCGGCGCGCAAGGCAGCATCTCCCTCTGTCCGGCGGCGAATATCTCCATGCGTGTATGCTCGTTGAACCACGCCTGAAATATCGCTTCCAGCTCCTCGCGCCTCTTCGTGCGGTCGTCCGGCGTTGCGAAACGCGCGTCACCGATGAGGTCGGCGCGGTCTATCATCCGCGCGAGCTGCGGCCACATGCGCGAACCGAGCGGCAGGAAGCTGACATAGCCGTCCTTGCAGCGGAATGTGCCGACTGCGTAGGGTTCGCGCATGCCGGCGGCTGCGAGACGCGGTGGCTTGCGCGGATCCGGTTCACCGCCGTATATCCAAGGCGTGCGGCGTCCAATCTGGTGCGGATGCCCTGCCATGCACTCTTGGATGGATATGTCCAGCCATTCACCTTCGCCGTTCATCGCGACACCGAACAGGGCGATCATTGTTGCCGCCGCCGCCGTCGTGCCGCTGAAGTACTGCGCTATTTCCGCGCCGTATCGCAGCGGCTCACGTTCGGGTAAGCCTTCGCGGTGCATGCCGCCGCCCGCCGCGAATATCGTCAGTTCGGTATATTCATAGTCCTTGTGCGGGCCGGACTGCCCGTATGGGGTAACCGAGGTCATAACGATGTCGTCCCGCACGCCGCGCAGGTCGTGGTAGCCGATGCGCCAATCCGCCATTTGTCCGGGGCGATAGCTCTCGATAACGACATCAGCCTGCGCCGCTATCTGCATGAAAATGCGCCTGCCGTCCGGAGTTGACGGATCGAGCGTGATACCCTTCTTGCCCGCGTTCAGGTGCAAAAATAGCGCACTCTTTTCCGGATGGCGCACGCCGTCCGGGAACGCGCCCACATCGCGCGACATATCCGGCGAATCAGGCAGTTCAAGCTTAATAACCTCGGCGCCATAATCCGCCAGCATCTTGCCGCAATACGGTCCCGCGATGCCGGTAGAGGCGTCAATAACTCGAATGTTGGTAAGTGTTTGGTAGGGCATGGTGGGTTAGGTGTCTGCGGTCAGACGCGTTAGCTTTTTAGTTTCTTCCAGTACCATGTTCTAGGCTTTCGCCAAACAATCACAAATTCAGTGCCTTCTACTATGCTGTCGATTTAAGTCACACAAACAACTCCCCCACCGCGCACTCAAACCCCGGCAGCACATCCCCCAGTGTCAGCGTATCAGCTTCGGTCAGCGTAGTCGTCTCTCCGCTCCGGTGGCGCAGCGTGATTGTTCGCGTGCGCGGGTCTATCAGCACAACCAGCAGCGTTCCCGCTTCGAGAAGCTGGACAACTTTTTCGGCGACTTCTGTGTATGAGTCGGAGGGCGATATGACCTCTACGGCAAGGTCGGGCGCGCCGGGGATAAAGCCTTTGGGGATGCCTTCTGCAAGGATGCGTTCCTTTCGCACGAAAGAGACGTCGGGTGCGCGAACGGTGTCAGGGTCCGTTTCGACTATGAAGCCCGTATCAGAATTGAAGATTACACCCAAGTCGTTCCGTTCGACGAAGACGCCAATTCTTACTGCCGCCCTAATTCCGATTGCGCCATGTTCTCCGCCGGCAGGTGGCATGGTTATGAGTTCTCCCTTTACAAGTTCGTAGAGGTGTGAGCGGTCGTCGGGCATCGCCAGCAGTTCGTCCGCGGTCATGATTTTCGTGGCTGTGGTCATGTGTGCCTCCTTGTGGTTAGTCCCGCAGCTCCACGCCCAACTCCCGCTGCAACTGCTGCAAGATGTTAGACTGATAACCGTCCACTTGCTCCGATGTGAGCGTGCCGCGCGGCGACTGGAATACGATGCGGTAGGCGAGCGAACGCTTGCCATCCGGGACGCCTTCGCCTTCGTATATGTCGAACGGGATGCTGCGCGCGACCATCCGGTGGCGTTCCATTATCGCCTGTATGCGCGCCGATGTTACTTCGGCATCGACGATGAGCGCGAGGTCGCGGTACGACTGCGGGTACGGGTTCGCCGGAATGTGCTGGCGTGTCTCTTCAGGAAGCGCCGCTCTCAGTGACGCTAAGTCTATCTCGAACATGGCTGTGGTCGCGCCGTCTATGTCGAAGCGCTCTAGCGTGGGACGCCCCACTTCGCCGATGACGCCGATGGGCGTGTCGCCGCCCCCGCCCGGGTGGTGACAGATTATGCGCGCCGTCCTGCCACGCCGCAGGATCGGGTCGTCGTCGTATGCTTCGTAACGGACTTCCGCGCGAAGTTCGGCGAAGAGCGACTCTAGCACGCCTTTGCCGTCGTAGAAGCCCATATCGCCGGACGGCGCGTTCCATGACAACGGGAAGCGCGGACCGCACAGCACGCCGACAAGCATCTCGCGCTCGTCCGGCAGGTCGCGCTCGCGGGCTTCCTCTTTGGGCAGATAGACGCTGCCGATTTCGTAGATGCGGATGCCTTCGACTTGTGACACGCGGCGATTGTTGGCGAGCGTGTTCAGCACGCTGGCGCGCAGGCTGGTGCGCAGCAAAGTGAACTCGCTTCTCATCGGGTTGGCGATGCGCATCGCATCCGTCTCGCCGGTTGCGACTCCGACGCGCTCAAGCATGTTCTCGCTGACGAGTGAGTACGATATGGTCTCGCGCATGCCCGTCGCGGTCAGGATGTCCTTGACGCGCTCTCGAAAGACGCGCTGCGCTTGCGGCTGTCCGTGCGGTATGGGCGTGGAAATCATCGTCGTCGGGATGCTTTCGTAACCGATGATGCGTGCCAATTCTTCCACGATGTCGTCTTCGATGGTGATGTCCGAGCGCCAGTACGGTGGCTTCATAAACACCATGTTGTCGTTCTCCGGCGCGCCGCCGACGGAGAATGCATCCATCGTGGGCATGATGCTCTCCGGGTCGCGGTCGCGCCGGAAGCCTAGCGCCTCAAGCGTGCGTTCGATGCGCTCCATCGTGTAGTCCACGCCGAGCACTTGGCGGATGCGCTGCCGGCTGATTTGCACGGACGGCATCGGCTCGCCGTCCGGGTAGATGTCCAGGATGCCCTTGGACGCGGTGCCGCCTGCGAGTTGAATCATCAGCTGCGTTGCGCGGCGCAGCGCAAGAGGCGCAAGTTCAGGGCGAATTCCGCGTTCGAAGCGATACGACGCCTCGCTGTCCATGCGCGCTGCGAGCCGTGTGCGGCGCGTGTTGATGGCGTGGAAGTTCGCAGATTCCAGCAGCACGGTGGTTGTGGACTCGTCGATCTCGGTGTTCGCGCCGCCCATCACGCCTGCAAGCCCGATGGCGTCCTGCGTGTCCGCGATTACGAGCATTGGCGGTCGCAGTGTGCGGGTCGCGCCGTCCAGTGTCTCCAGCGTCTCGTCGGGACGGGCAGAGCGCACGATGATGGTGTCGTCGCGCACCTTGCCGAAGTCGAACGCGTGTAGCGGCTGACCGTACTCAAGCATCACATAGTTCGTAATGTCCACGATGTTGTTGATCGGGCGCAAGCCCGCCTTAGTCAGCGCGTCCTGCATCCACTGCGGCGATTCGGCTATCTGAATGTCGTGAATCAGCGTCGCGGTGTAGCGGAAGCACAAGTCGGGATCGGCAATTTCGACCTTCGCCAGCGATTCGATGGGCGTGTCGTCTTCGGGATACGACAGGTCCGGATGCGTTACGGACGCGCCGGTGAGCGCCGCGACTTCGTGCGCGATGCCGAGAATGGAAAGGCAGTCAGGACGGTTAGGCGTAACTTCGATGTCCAACACGGCATCGCCGATGTACTCGACGAGCGGCGTGCCAACGGGAGCGTCGTCGTCGAGCACGAGTATGCCTTCGTGGTCGTCGCCAAGCCCTAGTTCTAGCACGGAGCAGACCATGCCGGACGAGCGCACGCCGCGAATGGTGGCAGCCCGCAGCGCCTCTGTCTTACCGGACCGCGGGCTGAAGAGCATCGCGCCTTCCTTGGCGAACGCGATTTTCTGCCCTGCGGCGACATTCGGCGCGCCGCAGACGACCGTGGCGGTCTCGCCGCCGCCGATGTCCACGGTGGGCAGGCGCAGGCGGTCGGCATTGGGATGCGGGTCCACGCTGAGCACATGGCCTATAACGAGGCGCTCGGGGTCGAGCGCCGCGCCGACAATCTCCACATCGCCAACTTCATTGCCCGCCATCGTAAGGCGGTGCGCCAATTCGTGTGCCGAAATATCGCAAGGGACATAATTCTTGAGCCATGAAAGAGGTACGCGCATTTGGGTAGTTCCTTAGTTTAGTCTGTATGTCGGTCAGCGGTGGGAAGGGTCAGGATGAATCGTTGTTCTGCTGTCGGGTAAGTTGGGCTTCGAGTTCGCGTATGCGACTCTCTGCGGCTTCGCGTGCCGCTCTTTCGGCTTGTAGCGCTTGGCGTTCGGCCTGCAGTGCTTCGCCTTTGGCTTGCAGCGCGTCTTGCGCTTCCTGATAGTACATCAACCACTCGCCGCGCACAGGATCGTACAGCCTCAGCTCCAGCTCATCGCGCACGCAGATGTCGAGATTCAGCACATCGCTGCGTCCGCGCAATATCCCGTCGTCGTCGGTAACGTCGATAGGGCGGTACTCCCCGTTCACCAGACGCTCGCCTATGAGCACGGGATTGAAGCATTCGCCGGTGGGGTCGAAGCGCCAGTACTCATCCACGCCTATGCGCGCGTATATGTCGCGCTTTCCGCTCGCGTCCCACCGCCAGGTGCTTTCGGACGCTATCTCCAAGACGAAGTTTGGCTGTCTGTCGCCCTCGCGCCAAGTGAACCACGAATTGCGCTTGTGATTGCCCAATGCACCGATTACCACGAACACATCCGGAGCGACGACGGAGTGCGGGTCGTTCATCCTGTAGTACACGAACATGTCGCCTTGGGCATAAACATCATCCCGGCTGCTGAAATGAGCCTTCAGCGCGGCGACGGCGTAGGTAAGCGGCTCATACTGATACTCAGTTTCTGCCAAGAGTTCATCGTCCTCGTATGGGTATTCAATTGTGGGATCGTCGTACTCTGCCTGCAGCTTAACGATATTTTTGCCTGAAGGCTGTACAACCATTGGGCACCTCCGGGCGCGTGGACAGCGCCGAGTAAATCTGTCGTTAGTATAGCATTCACACTAGAACTGGCTTAGAAAGCGCAGGTCGTTGGAGTAGAACAGGCGGATGTCTTCGATGCCGTACTTGAGCATTGAGATGCGCTCGGGCCCCATGCCGAATGCGAAGCCGGTGTATATCTGCGGGTCCAGCCCCACGCCTTCAAGCACTTTGGGATGCACCATGCCCGCGCCGAGGATTTCGATCCAGTCTTCGTCGCGGTTGATGGGACGCTTGCCGGTCTGCGGGTCTTTGAAGTTGGAAATGGACATGTCCACGCCCGGCTCGACGAACGGGAAGTAGTCGCAACGGAAGCGCACCTGCCGTTCTTCGCCGAATATGCGGCGCGCGAATTCGTACAGCGTACCCTTGAGGTCGGCGAAGGTGATGCCCTTGTCCACCGCCAGGCCCTCGACCTGGTAGAAGTGCCACTCATGGGTTGCATCGGTGGCTTCGTAGCGGTAGCACTTGCCCGGCACAACGACACGGATGGGTGGCTTGCGCTGCTGCATCGTGCGAATCTGCATCGGAGAGGTCTGGGTGCGCATAAGCATCGGGTAGTCGCCGTCTTCGTCAGGCTCGTCCACCCACAGGGTCGCCCACATATCGCGCGCCGCGTGTCCTCTGGGGATGTTGAGCATCTCGAAGTTGTACAGGTCCCACTCGACTTCGGGACCTTCGACGACATCGAAGCCCATAGAGCCGAATGCGTCGCAAATCTCGCGGATCATCTGCGTGGTCGGGTGCAAGCCGCCGACGGGCGTATGCCAGCCGGGCAGCGTAACATCGATGGCGTCTGCGCGGTCTTCGGCTTCGGACTTGGCGCGCGCGAGGTCGTCTTGGCGCTGCGCGAGATGCTGTTCGAGCATGGACTTGGCGCGATTGGCGGCGGCGCCAACGCTGCGGCGTTCGTCCGGTGACAGATCGCGAATGCCGCGCAGCACTTGCGTCAGCTGCCCGCGCCGTCCGAGCCAAGCGATGCGCCACGCCTCAATCTGCTCGTCCGTCTGAGCAGCGGCAAGCTCCGCAAGAGCCGCATCTCGTGATGATTCAACCTGACTAACGCTGGCATTTTCGGGCATGCTGCTACCTTTCAATGAGTGGTGTGGTGGGGGATAGTGATTGCGAAATGTGATGGCGTCAATTATAGGTATGTGTTCTGAAAGCGGTCAAGGAAGAAAGGCGTGGGGAGTGGCTGACATTGGGACATGTATAGACAGGATGGACAGGATTCATGCGATTGCTTGCTTACTTGGATGGATAGACGATTTCACAAATGCAATACATACCTGTCATTTGCAATTTATACCTGTCATTTCGAGCGAAGCGAGAAATCTAAAGTCGGAAACAGGTTTGAATGCAACGATCCCTGCCTTCGCAGGGACAAGCTTCAGATTCCTAACTGCGTTCGGAATGACAACATTGGGGATTTATGAAATCGTCTTTCCCTATAATGTGCGATTTGACGAATTGATGTACACTAGACAGTGATCCGTAATGGCAAGGACACACGGGACAATGCGACAATCGGAAAGGAGCGCAGATGGCAACGGAACATACCCACTCCAACGGACATACCCACTCTCACGCGACGGGGCAGATGGCGGACGCGGCGGCGAACTGGCTCGACAGCCTCTCGGCGGAGCAGCGGGACAAGGCTACTTACGAGTATATGGACGGCGAGCGCGTCTTCTGGTACTACCCGCCACTGAACAGGCACGGCTTGCCACTGCGCGACATGGACGACAACCAGCGCAAGCTCGCGTACTCCATCATGGAGAGCGGCTTGACCGAGCGCGCGTATAAGCAGGCGGCGCAGATTATCGACCTCGAAACCACGCTCGGCAAGGTCGAGAAGGACGCCGGCATCGTCAGCTTCCGGCGCGACCCGGAACTCTACTACTTCACCGTGTTCGGCGACCCGCGCGATTCCGAGAACCCGTGGGCATGGCGTGTCGAAGGACACCATGTATCGCTGCACTACAGCATCTGGGGCGACAAGGTCATCTCTACCACGCCGTTCTTCTTCGGATCAAATCCGGCAGAGGTGCTGGCTGGCCCCGATCAGGGCAAGCGTATCCTGGGCGATAGGGAAGACCTCGCATTGGAGCTTATCAACGGGCTGAGCTCCGAGCAGGAACGCCGCGCGGTCATCTACGCCGAAGCGCCGTATGACATCCTGACATACAACTCGTCCCGCGCCTTGTTCCCGCAGCAAGAAGGCTTGCCCGGCTCGCAGATGAACGGCTCACAGCGCGAGATGATGATGTCCATCATCAGCGAGTATGTGTCCACCGTGCGAGACGATGTGGCGCAGGACAAGATGTCCGCGATACGCGAGCAAGGCTTGGACGACTTCTACTTCGCTTGGGGCGGTGGTAAAGAGCGCTTCAGCAAGCACTACTATCGCATCCACGGCGGCAACTTCGTCGTCGAGTACGACAACCGCCAGAACGACGCGAACCACATCCACTCCGTCCTGCGCGACGAAGAAAACGACTTCGCCAACGACGTGCTGCGCGAACACCTGTTGCTCTACCACGTACTATAGTCGTTCCATATCTTTCGGTCAGTTTGGAGCGGATTTACATTGATAACTTCCGGATTCTTGCCTCCTCGGGAATGACGGAAATGTGAATACGACCTAGGAGGCACGGGGCGGTCAATTGACTGCCCCGTTTTGGCTTGCCAAGAAGGTGGTCGGATGCAGCAGCAAGATACAACCCCGACAAATAACGGCGAACAGCAAGAACCTGATTGGGAGCTGGCGTCCTATGGACGGCGTATGGGCGCTTGGGCGTTGGACTGCGTCGGATTTACCTTGCCTCTGCTTCTTCTGATTATCGCGATTGTGCTCGTGATTCTCGGGCTTGTCTTTTCCACGACAGTCGCCGAGGATTCTATAACTACATCGTTCGGAACGATTGTCACCGAAGAAACGATATTGGAATCCTGGTTGCTCGGATCGATCTTTAGCGGCATAGGCGCTGTCATAATTCTCGCGGCGCTTATAGTCCTAGTAGGCTATATCGTGTGGTGGCTGTTCGCGCTGGGGCGAGGGCAGACACCGGGCAAGCAGATTGTCGGCATCCGCGTCATAAAGGACAACGGTGAACCTTCTGGCTGGGGCTACACATTCCTGCGCGAGTTCGTCATCAAGTTCCTGCTGCTGGGACTTGTGTCCGAACCCACTCTGGGCATAGCGCGGTTGGTGGACTATCTATGGCCACTGTGGGACAGAGCGAAGAAAATGCAAACGCTGCATGATAAGTTGCTTGGCACACTGGTGATTAGGGCAAGATAATCAGAAGCCGCAGGAGATTGAGCCGACTGATATAGGGAGTGATATTAGGGAATATTGATGCAGCAAGACCTAAACCCTTCTGATGGCGATCAGCAGCAAAAACTCGATTGGGAACTGGCGACCTACGTGCGAAGAATGGGCGCATGGGCGCTGGACTTTGTGGGCTTCACCTTGCCGGTGATATTACTAATTTTTGGGATTTTTGTCTTTTCTTCCGGAGTCCTCGGTACAACAAGCGTCACGACAACTGTATATACACCGTCTGGCACAGTGGTTACAGAGGAAATCATTGAGGAACCCGAACTGCACGCGATAGATAAGTTATTTATCGGCGTGATGATTGCCTCTGCGATAATCTTCGTCGGCTATATCGTGTGGTGGCTGTTCGCGCTGAGGCGGGGGCAGACGCCGGGCAAGCGGATTGTCGGCATCCGCGTCATAAAAGACGACGGTGAACCTTCCGGCTGGGGCTACACTTTCCTACGCGAGTTCGTCATTAAGGGACTGCTGGTAAGAACTCTGTCCGGCGCCACTTCCGGTATCGTCTGGCTGGTGGACAACCTGTGGCCCCTGTGGGATAGGGCGGAGAAAATGCAGACGCTGCATGATAAGCTGCTCGGCACGCTTGTCGTCCGCAATCGGTAGGGGAGGCGGGCAAATGCCATTGTCCGAGCGTTAGCGGTCGATAGCGCCTAGCCGAATCGTAAAATAATGCCTACTGCAATGCTGATGGCGACAGCCGTGAACCCTGCTTGCCAGAGGGCAACCTTGTACAAGTCGGCCTTAGTAGCAAAATGCGTCCGTATCTCTTCGATTTGCGCCTCATTGCGCGTTGTGCGCTCTTCGATTGTTGCCATTGGCATGCGCCTACTAAAAGAATAATGCAGCCTATAAAATTCGCCCAATCGGGATACGCATAGATTGCCATAGTGGCATAGAAGTAATGCCGGGCAGTATTTCTTGAACGCAGATTACCTAATGTTGTAATTTAGTGTCAAGGGTTGTAACTGCCTGACATCTTTCTCTACACATCAGGCTTTACACATCAGGTTGAACATCAAGTATCCCACGAACTCCTTTATGTCCAGTCTCCGCCGCCTGCTGACTCACCGCGTCCTGCTCATCGCCATACTCGCGGTTGCCCTCGCATTGCGCTTTTACGGGCTGGCATGGGATGCGGGCTTCTCTTATACCCCGCATCCGGACGAGCGCGCCATTCTGGACAGAGTTATCGGCGTTTCGCCGCCGGCGCTTGGCGATATTCGCCTGCTGTTTGACGCGGAGCAAAGCCCTTGGAACCCGCGCTGGTTCAACTACGGCAGCTTCCCGCTCTATGTGCTGAAGGCGGTGCAGATTGCCGATGCGCCGTTCCTC
Organism: Chloroflexota bacterium; assembly: GCA_009840355.1. NCBI lineage: Bacteria > Bacillati > Chloroflexota > Chloroflexota bacterium. The sequence goes on along the minus strand of VXNZ01000023.1, from coordinate 19,422 downwards.
GATGATGCCAATGATATTCGCGTGCTCGGTCGTGCCGTATCCGGGCTTGCGGACATCCTGACGATACTCGCCGTCTATGGTATCGCCACGCTGGTGTTCGACCGCAGGACGGGCTTGCTCGCCGCCGCTCTGACCGCGCTCGCCGTCATACACATCCAGCTCAGCCACTACTTCGCGGTGGACACGCTGCAGGCGATGCTCGCCATAGCCGCGCTGTACTTCATGGTCAGGGTTGCGCGGGAAGGCAGGCTGCGCGACTCGCTGCTTGCGGGCGCGCTCATCGGACTTGGGCTTGCGACGAAAGCGAGCCAACTGCCCATCATCGCGCCGTTCGTCATCGCGCATCTCATGTTCGCGCTCGCGCTGAACGGCAGCACGCTGAACGGCAGCACGCACACGGATAATTTCGAGACGCGCTTGCGGACGGCATTGCGAGGCGTCGTAGGCGGCGGCGCGATGGCGGTCGTCGCATTGCTAATCGCGCAGCCGTACACGCTGTTGGACTGGAGCACCTTCTTCACCCATGTCAGCGAGCAGTCCGAGATGATACGCGGCATCCGCGACTACCCGTACACGCGGCAATACTCGGATACGCTGCCGTATCTGTATCACATCCGCCAGCTCGCCGTGTGGGGGTATGGCTTGCCGCTGGGCGTGGCTGCGTGGGCTGGGCTTCTGTACATATCGTTGCGCGGCATGCCGTTAAAGATTGGCGTCGCATACCTGCTTGTCGGCTGGGTGCTGCCGGCGGGCATCCTATTCGTGTCGCACGGCGCGGTCGCGGTCGCGGCGGCGGCAGGCATATCGCTGCTTGCGCTGCTCGCCACGCTGCCCGTGCGCTCCAAGCACACGCAGATCGAAGTGCTGTTGCTCTGCTGGGTCGTGCCGTACTTGATAGTAACCGGCGGCTTCCATGTGAAGTTCATGCGCTACATGCTGCCCATCGCGCCGCTTCTGACGCTGTTCGGCGCGCGCTTGCTGTGGACACTGTGGGATGCCGCAAATGATAAGTCCCTTCTCCCTCGATGGGGGAAGGTTAGGATGGGGGTGAAGGTCAGACTACAACGCTTCCTAATAGGCGCGCTGATTGCGCTGATACTCGCCGGCACGGCGTTCTACGCGCTGGCGTATCTCAACGGCGTGTACGGGCAAACTCACACGGCGGTGCGAGCGAGCGAATGGCTGAACCGCAGCGCGCCCCAAGGAGCGACCGTGCTCAAGGAACATTGGGAGGAGTCGCTGCCCAATCAGCGGCGAGATTTCCGGTTCGGCGAGCTGCCGATGTACGAGAACGACCGATACGCCAAGACCGCGCTCATAGCCGAATCGCTCGCGGACGCGGACTATCTGGTGTTATTCAGCAACCGTCTGTACGGTACGATACCGCGCTTGCCGGAGCGCTATCCCATATCGACCGCGTATTACAATCTGCTATTCGCGGAACGGCTCGGATACACGCTGGAAAATGTGCAGACATCGTATCCTGAGATGTTCGGCATCGCATTCGTGGACGACACGCTCGATCGCCCAAGCCTGCCTGCGCCTGCCGCATTGCAGAGACACACAACCGCGCCGATCGCCCTGAATCTGGGCTGGGCGGACGAGAGTTTCTCGGTGTACGACCATCCCAAGGTGCTGATATTCCGCAATACGGGGCGACTCGGCGCGGAGGAGATACAGCGGCTGATAGAGCAGAGCGCGCCGTCCGACGCTTACGACGTGCCGGCAAGGGAACGGCAGTCCTCGCTGGGTCTCGTGTACTCGCCGGAGGACTTGGCGATACAGCAGAGCGGCGGCACATGGACGAGCATCATCCACACGGACAGCTGGACGAATCGCTTGCCCGTGCTGGCATGGCTTGGCGTGCTGGAACTCATCGCGCTGGTCACGCTGCCGCTGACATTCGTCGTATTTCGGCCTCTGTCGGACAGGGGCTACCTGTTCGGCAAGGCGCTGGGGCTGCTGCTGGTCGGGCTAATCGTCTGGCTGCTGGCAAGCACGCAACTGGCGGCGTTCTCGCGGCAGTCCATTGTGCTGGCGATGTTGCTACTGGGCATGGCGTCGCTTGGCGTATTCGCGGTGCGTGGGAACGAGATAATCGACTTTGTGCGGATGCGTTGGCGCGCGCTGGTGGTGGCGGAGGTCGTGTTCATCGCGGCGTTCCTGGTGTTCGTGCTGGTACGAATGGCGAACCCGGACCTGTGGCATCCGTTCCGCGGCGGTGAGAAGCCGATGGACTTCGCGTATCTCAACGCGGTGCTGCGCTCGACAATCATGCCGCCGTATGACCCGTGGTTCGGCGGCGGCTACCTGAACTACTACTATTGGGGGCAGTTCCTGACGGCGCTGCTCGTCCGCGCGACCGCCATCGAGCCGGTGGTCGCTTTCAACCTCGCAGTGCCGACATTCTTCGCGCTGACGGTGGGCGGCGTGTACACCATCGTGTACAACTTAGTGCGGTCCGCGTCGCGCCGCTTGGACGAGAGCATGGGTATTCTGAGCAGCGCGCCGAGGTGGTCCCCTGTGTTAATGGGGCTTGTCGGTGTGGCGTTCGTGGTCGTGCTGGGCAATTTGGACGGCGCAATACAGGTATGGCATGGCGCTGGCAATGTGCTGTCCGGTCAGCCTTTCGGCGAGTTCGATTTCTGGCGCAGCAGCCGCATGATGCCGCCCGACCCGCCCGGTCATGAGATTACGGAGTTCCCGTTCTTCACATTTTTGTTCGCGGACCTGCACGCGCACTTGATGGCGATACCGTTCACGGTGCTGGTGTTGGGACTGTCGCTTGCGGTTGTGCTCTCTGCATCCGAATCATCAAAGTTCCTTCCCCCTCGATGGGGGAAGGTTAGGATGGGGGTGTCTCGCATTGCCAGCGCAATAGTATCCGTCGGAACACTGCGCCTTGCAATTCTCGGCATCGCCGTCGGCTCTCTTGCCCCGCTGAACACATGGGACCTGCCCACATACCTCATCATCGCCGCTGCCGCAATAACCTTCGCGGAGTTCCTGTCACACGGCGGCTTAACGCTGCTCGTGTTGCTGCGTGCGGGCGTCAAGACGGCACTCGTGGTCGTAGTGGGATTCGCGGCGTTCCTGCCGTATCACCTTGCGGGGGAGACGTTCTACAACAGCGTGGAGTCCACGACGAATACGACCGTGCTGTGGCAGTTCCTCGCGATTTCTGGGTTGTTCGTGTTCATCATCGGCGCGTTCGCCGTGGATGAGCTTGCGGAGGGCGTGCGCGGGCAATTCGCTGCGCTCCGGCGCAAGTTCGGACGCCTTTATGACGTGCTGGACGGCGAGGAGGCCGCACCTGTCAGCGTTGGCTGGCTCATCGCCGTGATTAGCGGCGCGCTGCTGGTTGGGCTTGCGCTGACGGCGGCGTTCACCGGGGTCGTCGGCAGCACCGTGCCGTTCGTCTTCGCGCTGGCAGTGCTGCTTGCCGCTGTTGGCGTGGGCGTGCTGCTGAAGGACAGGCCGGATGGGGCGCAGCTGGGGTTCGTGCTGATGCTGGCACTGGTGTCGCTGTCGCTCGTGGTCGGGCTGGACTTCCTGCGCGTGGAAGGCGACATCGACCGGCTGAACAGCATCTTCAAGTTCTACCTGCAAGTGTGGGTGATGCTTGGCATCGCGTCCGCGTATCTGCTGTGGCGGCTGTTCCGCGCGCAGCGCAGTTTCCTTGCCCGCATGCCGTCCGTGAGGCAGGCGTGGAAGTTTGCGCTTGCCGTGCTGGTGCTGAGCGCGGCGATATACCCGGCGCTGGGCACACAGGACAGGCTGCGCGACAGGTTCGAGGGCTATGTTACGCCGCTGACGCTGAACGGCATCGCCTTCATGGAAGGCTCGTCGTTCCGAGAGCACAACGGTGAGTTGATAGACCTCGCGACAGACTCCGAAGGCATCCGCTGGTTGCAGCGAAATGTGCAAGGATCGCCCATCGTCTTGGAAGCGGTAACGCCGTCGTATCGCTGGGCTGGGCGCGTGTCGATGTACACCGGCTTGCCGAGCGTCATCGGCTGGCAGTGGCATCAAGAGCAGCAGCGCGCCGGCTACGCCTACGAAGTCGGCCGCCGCACCGAAGCCGTGCGCACAATCTACTCAACGCAGGACGCCGCGCAAGCCCTGGCGCTAATGCGAACCTACAACGTCAAGTATGTATATCTGGGTCGCCTAGAGCGCATATACTTCCCCGAAGGCATGGCAAAGTTCGCAGACAACCTAGGCGGCGCGTTAGACAAAGTATTCGATAACGGCGAGACGGCGATATATCGCGTGCGGGATGGAGTTTAACATCGATATACAGGCTGGATAGGCTGATGATTAGGTTATGGCTGTGCTTGTCTAATCCGCTTTCCTTCGCTATGCTACTCTTAATTCTATTGGAGGTATTTGGACACTATGACTATCGCTACTTACGCACTGGAAGAGTTCGTTCACGAAATGTCCGCTCTAGTCGATGAGAAGCCTGATCAAGAGACGCTGTTCGACCGCGGCTCGGTGTATCTGGAGCGGCTAATAAACAACCCCGCCGCCATTCCCGAAGAATACAGCATGCCGATGCCCGGCAAGAACCACGGCACATATCTGCTGCACTACGACGGCGACAACGGCTTGCTGGTAACTTCGGTCGTCTGGGGACCGGGCGACCACATCGGACCGCACGACCACTGCACTTGGGGCATGATTGGTGTCGTCGGCAACGGCATCACAGAGACGCGATTCCGACGCGTCGATGACCGCGACCGCGACGACTACGCTGTGCTCGAGCGCGACCGCGAGACGCTCGTCAAGCCGGGCGATGTGTCGCTTCTCATACCCAATGTGGACGAAATCCACCAGATGGACAACCACACCGCCCGCCCGACTGTCGAGATCCACGTCTATGGCAACGACCTGCGCGGCTTGGAGCGCAGCGCCTTCAACCTAGAAACCGGCGAGATAAAGCACTTCGCGACGACGAAGTTCAGCAACTGCTAACAAGCATCGCGCAGGGTCAGAACGATGACATTCGATCGCATAACGATTAATCCAAGCGTGTGTCAGGGCAAGGCCACGGTTAGAGGCATGCGGATCACGGTTGAATTCGTGCTCAAGCTTATTGGCAATGGCTATACGGCAAACGACATCCTGCGGGAATATCCCATCCTTGAACTAGAGGATGTTCATCAGTGCACTGCGTATGGCGCGTGGCTCGCTAGCCAGAAGACAGTGAGCATCGGGTGAGATTACTGACCGACATTCATATCTCGCCGCGCACTGTGCAGTTTCTTAACGAGATTGGGCATGACGCATTCCGGTTGTCTCCGTAATGGCAGCTACTTCTGCGGATGAAGAGATTGTGCCGAAGGCAATCGAGTTGCAACGGGTAGTGCTTACGCAAGATCTGGACTTCTCGGAGTTAGTCGCGCTGTCTGGCAGGATGGAACCGTCGATTGTTCAGATTCGCTTAACTGATTCTAGAGTGGACAATGTCAACCGAATGTTGGAACTTGCACTACCGACATTAGAAGACGCCGTTGTGTCAGGTGTCATAGCTATTGTGGAAGAGTTTCGCGTTCGGACGCGCGCGCTGCCAATTCATGCAAGTTGGAACATAGAATGAAATCGAAAAGGTGAAGTAGTGTCCGCAACAATCTCCCCGCAAGACCTTGACGCGCTGCTGAAGGGTGGCTCGCCGTTCGCGCTGATAGATGTGCGCGAGACGGGCGAGTATAACAACGCCCACATCCCTGGCGCGAGCCTGATCCCGCGCCGTGATCTCGAGGCGCAGATTGCCGACGCCGTGCCGCATACCGCAACGCCGGTCGTGCTTTGTGACGACGACTCGCGCCGCGCTGCGCTGTCCGCCGACACGCTGAGACGGCTCGGCTACTCCGATGTGTCCGTGCTGGACGGTGGCATCAACCGCTGGGTTACACAGGAATACTTGACCGAGTGGGGCGTGAATGTGCCGAGCAAAGACTTCGGCGAAAAGGTTGAGGTCGTGCATCATGTCCCCGAAATAGACGCAGTGGAACTGCGCGAGCGCATCGAGCGCGGCGACGATCTGGTCATACTCGACACGCGCACGCCCGAAGAGTATCAGCGCCTCTGCATCCCCGGCGGCAGAAGCGTGCCGGGCGCGGAGCTTGCGCTCCGAATCACCGACATCACCAAAGACCTCAGCGACGACGCAACGGTCGTCATCAACTGCGCGGGGCGCACACGCAGCATCATCGGCACGCGCGTCTTGCAGCGCATGGGCATGCCGAACGTGGTGGGGCTGAAGAACGGTACGGCGGGCTGGTCGCTCGCCGGATACTCGCTCGAATCAGGTGCAGACCGTCTTGAACTGCCCGACCTGTCCGAAGAAGGCATCGCCGCCGCCGAGGCATACGCAGACCGCATAGCCGAAGAAGACGGCGTGCAGTACATCGACGCGGGTGAATTACAGGCGCTTATGGCGCGGCACGATGACGAGACCGTGTATCTTGTGGATGTGCGAACCGAAGGCGAGTATGCGGATGGGCATATCCCCGGCTTCCGCTGGTTCGCAGGCGGGCAGGCTGTGCAGCGTTCCGATGAAGTCGCCGTCGTGAAGAACTGTCCCATCGTGTTCTGCTGCGACGGACGGGCGCGCGCGGCAATCACCGCGTCGTGGTACAGGCAGATGGGGCATGAGCATGTGTACGCCGTGCATGGCGGCACGGGCGAATGGCAGCGCGCCGGACATTCGCTAGAGCGAGGACATTCGCAAGCAAAGCCACTCGGCTGGGACGATGCGCAAAACAAGGTTCGAATGCTCGCGCCCTCCGATGTGCCGTCAGCGTCCGACACATCCACAACGCTTGTGGATACAAGTGGTGGAACAGCAGCGTACATCCAAGAAAAAACTGACGCGACCATCATCTTCGTCGGCACGAGCCAGCAGTTCGCCGAAGGGCATATTCCCGGCGCACGCTGGGTGCCTCGCGGCTGGCTTGAGGCGCAAATAGCCGACTTCGCGCCGGACAAGTCTGCGCCCGTAGTCGCAACCTGCGCGGACGGCATTGCGTCCACCTTCGCCGCCGCCACGCTTGCCGACGAAGGCTACTCCGAAGTCGCCGTGCTGCAAGGCGGCATGAGCGCATGGCGTCAAGCCGGCAGAGGCGTAGAGCAAGGCTTATCAGGCGTAATGTCCACACCCGCCGATGTGGTGCCGGCAGGCACCGACCGCGGCTTCGCTGACATGATGAACTACCTGCGCTGGGAGGAAGAGCTGGGCAGGAAGTACGAATCCTAGTCGCGCGGCAATGCACCCTGCTACCTTCCTTTTGTGCGGGAAGGTTAGTATGAGGCAAAGAACCTCAAGTGTCCAATAGCGATTTCCGCTATACTAATACACTTTCCACATTTACTTTACACAATAACCACTCAATGTCGAGATTCTTTGGGCAAAGGGCGTTTTACGCCGTCACATTTGGACAGTTTATATCGCTTCTTGGCTCTGGGATGACGCGGTTCGGGCTGGGCATCTGGGTTCTGCGCGAAACCGGAGACACTACCGCATACAGCGCGCTGCTGTTTTTCGCCGTGCTTCCCGTGGGACTTGGTTCGATATTCACCGGCACACTGGTGGACAGGTGGAACCGCCGCGTAGTCATGCTCGCCGGCAATACCGTCGCCAGCCTGAGCACGCTGGTCGCAGCGCTGCTGTTCTTTGGCGGCGCGCTGGAGATATGGCACCTGTACATTGTACTAACCGTCAATGGCATTGCGAACGCATTCGTGATTCCTTCGATGGAAGCCAGCGTGCCGATGCTTGTCAAGAAGGAAAATCTTGGACGGGCAGTAGGTCTGACGCAGCTGACCACTTCCCTGGAGCTTATCGTGTCTCCGGCTCTGGCAGGCATACTTCTTGTCTCATCCGGATTAGGCTTCATTTTCATCGTGGACTTCGTAACCTTCGGTGCGTGCGTAATTGCGCTTGCCCTATCCGCGATCCCGCAGCCTGCCTCCGACCCCGACCATGAGCGCACCAGTCTGCTGGGCGAGTTCATCTTCGGCTTTCGCTACATTGCGGAGCGGCCACCTTTCGTGTACCTAATGACCTTAGTCACTTTGGCATTTTTCCTCATGCCAGGCATCGGATACGCGCTCTCCACGCCTCTGGCGCTAAGCGTCGCCGATGAAAGAGCTGCTGGACTGATACGGTCGAGCTTCGGTGCCGGAGCGATGATTTCAGGAATACTACTAACGGCGTGGGGCGGTCCCAAGCGCCGAATGTACGGCGTGTTGGCAAGCTTAGCGATCGCGGGGCTGGCGAGCATTCTGATTGGCGCGCGTGAGAGCATACCGCTGATGGCGGCGGGCACGTTCTGCATTGGCGTAACCTTCATGTTCATGTTCGGGATGAACAGGGTTATCTGGCAGGTCAAGGCAGCGCCCGAAGTGCTCGGTCGGATATCCTCCCTTCGCATGGCGCTAGGGAGCGGCGCCTCATCTATCGGAGTGCTCGTCGCAGGCCCGCTGGCACAGCATGTATTCGAGCCTATGATGGCGGAAGGGGGTGCGCTTGCCGGAAGCTTCGGTCCAATTATCGGCGTGGGCGATGGACGTGGCATGGCACTGATATATATCATCGAAGGACTGATGCTCATCACGCTAGTTGCCGTATCCGCCCTAACCCGCCGCATCCGCCTAATGGAAGACCTGCTGCCAGACCAAACACCGTCCGTCAATGTTAAGAATGTCAATTAGGTTCTGTGGACAATTCACAACTGCGTCCAGGCATTCCTGGGGAAGCAGAGCCTGTTCCCCTGTGCAAACAGGGGAATCCAGCGCCTTCAGGCGGCGCCAATATGACAAAAACTGCTATATTTTAAGATTCAGGGATTCCGGATTCCCGTTTTCACGAGGACATGCTTCACGGGAATGCTCCAATTGTCCACAGCACCTAGCCACAACACCTAGCCACAACACATAATATGAGACAAAGAATCTCAGGCGTCCAATAGCAATTTTTGCTATACTAACTGATACACACCTTATACATTTATCTTCTACATTAGCCTCTTCATGTCGAGATTCTCCGGACAAAAGGCGTTTTACGCCATCACATTTGGGCAGCTTATATCGCTTGTTGGCTCTGGCATGACGCGGTTCGGGCTGGGCATCTGGGTCTTGCTGGAGATTGGCGACGCCACCGCGTACACTGCGATGCTCTTCTTCGCCGTGCTTCCTTTGGGGCTGGCGTCCATATTCACCGGCACGCTCATCGACATCTGGGATCGCCGTATCGTGATGCTGCTGGGCAATGTTGTCGCAAGCCTGAGTACGCTTGTCGTAGCAATCCTGTTCTTCACCGACACGCTGGCGATATGGCACCTGTATGTCGCGCTCGCCGTGAACGGGCTTGCAAACGCATTTGTCATCCCGTCCTTCGAGGCGAGCGTACCGCTGCTCGTTAAGCGCGAGAACCTCGGCAGAGCGGCGGGACTCACGCAGATGACCGTATCGCTGGAGATAATCCTCGCGCCTGCGCTCGCCGGCGTGCTGGTGGCGTCCGCAGGGCTTGGCATCATCTTCATCGTGGACTTCGTGACATTCGGCGTGAGCGTCATAGCGCTCGCTGTATCTGTGATACCGCGCCCGGTGGTCAGTGCCGACCGTGGCGCGAACCTGCTGGACGGCTTCGTGTTCGGGCTGCGATACATCGGACAGCGACCGTCGTTCGTGTATTTGATGGTCTTCATCACCATCACCATGTTCCTGATGCCCGGAATCGGCTACGCGCTATCGACACCCATCGCGCTGAGCGTGGCGGACGAAACCGCGGCGGGACTGATACTCTCCGCGTTCGGCGCAGGCGCGATGGTTTCGGGCTTCCTGCTGACTGCGTGGGGCGGGCCAAAGCGCCGTATGACCGGCATGCTTGTCAGCCTGACACTTGCCGGACTTGCGAGCATGCTGATAGGCGTGCGTGAGAGCATACCGCTGATGGCGGCAGGCGTGTTCCTGCTCGGCGTTACATTCATGTTCATGTTCGGGCTGAACAGAGTTATATGGCAAGAAAAAGCAGCGCCGGAAGTGCTCGGTCGTATATTCTCGCTGCGTGTGGCGTTGGGCATCGGCGCGCAGTCGCTTGGCGTGCTTGTGGCGGGGCCACTGGCGCAGCATGTGTTCGAGCCTATGATGGCGGAAAGCGGCGCGCTCGCCGGAAGCGTGGGCGCATTCATCGGCGTGGGAGAGGGACGCGGCATGGCGCTGATGTACATCGTCGCCGGCCTCATGCTCATCACGCTAGTTGCCGTATCCGCCCTAACCCGCCGCATCCGCCTAATGGAAGACCTGCTGCCAGACCAAACACCGGCCGCCGATGTTAAAGATGTTGACTAACGGGACGGACAAGATAAGGCACTCATCCTAATCCCATCCATCCTATCTGTCCTGTCAGCCCCGCAAATAGCCAAAGCTCGCGGTCAGGTTGTCGAACACATCGTCGTGCGGTGGGATTTCCATTATGGCGGCGCCGGTGTATCCCTTGTCTTGCAGCGCTTGCAGCATGCGATGGCAGTCCACATCGCCGCTGTCCACGGTGGGAATTGCATCGCCGCCGCGCGTCTGCTTGAAGTGCGCGATCTTTATCATGTCAACCGGCAGCGCCTCTATCTCGCCAACCGGGTCGCTGTCCGCGTCGATGCGGAGTTGGTTCGTGGGATCGGGGCAAAGGCCGAGCATTATCCCTTGTTCTGCGGGCAGCGCGTCCCTGACCGCCTGCACCAGCATCGCCAGGCTGCGTATCGGCTGACCGGAGTTTTCCATCGACAGCGTTACGCCGCGTTCAGCCGCCGATTGTACCAGTGCCGCAATGCTCATCGCGGTCTGCGGTATGTCGTCCGGCGATTCCCATAGCGCATCGAAGCGCGAGGGATCAACCATTCGCAAGTGCGGCGCGTCGGGCGACACGGCAATCGCGGCGTCCAGCATCGATTCCCACAATGCGGACTGCGGTTGCGCGGATTGCGACAAGCACGGATACGCCACCGCGAGGTTGAAGGACATGTCGGGATACCGCGCGACCAGCGCCTTCAAATTGCCGATGTTCGGGCGCCAAGCATCGCCCTCGCCGCTCTCGCATGCGGCAAGGCAAGTTTGCCGCAGCTCGATGTGAGCCGCACCGCGCTCTGCCGCCTGTCCCACCAGCGATTCTACGCTCTCGTTCTCCAGCCGCTCACGCCAAGAGTTTGTTATCGCTCCGAGTTTCATCTTCTGCCCCTATCCTGCCTATGCTGTCCAACGATGTAAGACGATTTCACAAATGCAATTTATTCCCGTCATTTGCGACTTACACCTATCATTCGCGACTTATTCCCGTCATTTGCGACTTATACCTGTCATTTCGAGCGAAGCGAGAAATCTAAAGTCGGAAACAGGTTTGCATGCGACGGTCCCTGCGAAGGCAGGGACATGCTTCAGATTCCTCACTGCGTTCGGAATGACAACATTAAGGATTGTGAAATCGTCTCATCGATGTAAGTTTCTATGCTGCCACACGGTAGGCGATGCAGTTCACTATCTCGATGCGCAACGGCGGCTGCGCGAGTCCCGTCGTGCCGATGACCGCTCTGCACGGCGGATTTGGTATGAACTCGCGATACACTTCGTTCAGCAGCTGCCACTTGCTCATGTCGGTCAGGAATATGACGAGCGTAACCACGCGGCTGAAGTCCGTGCCTGCCGCTTCGAGAGACATCTGCGTGTGGCGGAATGCGGCGCGGTACTGCTCTTCGTCCGTATCGCCGACAATCTCGCCGTCGAAGCCCGATGGCGTCGTGCCGCGTACGAACACCTTGACGGCGCGCACCTTCAGCATCCGCAGCATGTCTTCCTCAAAGTAGTCGCCGTACAAGCCGATGCGATACGAATCAAGCGCTGTCGTCTGCTTGCGTCCGTCGGCGATAATCATATCCAGCAATCCGTCCCGCGCGTCGAACGGCAGCGCGTTCGCCTCGTCGATGCTCATCGCGTCCAGGTCGGCTAGTGTGTATGTCATGGCTATCCGTCCAGCACGACGCGGCCGAACTTGCCTTGGCAGTAGGCGAGCGCCTCGCCGTCGTTAAGGTCGATGCGTTCCACTGCACCGATAAAGATAGTATGGTCGCCTTCGACATGTTCGTGCACGGTGCGGCAATCCATAGACGCGATGCTACCGTCTATGAACGCTGCGCCGCTCTCGGTGAAGGTGAACGACACATCAAAGTCCGCGCTGCGCCGCTCTGCGGGAGACGCGTAGTGGCTCGCAATTGCGCGCTGCTCGCCGCTCAGTATATTGATTGCGAATCTGCCCGCATCCTTAATAAGCGGATACGAATTGCGGTTGTGCCCAACGGACACCAGCACGAGCAGCGGGTCCAGCGATACGGAGTTTATGCCGTTCGCCGCCATACCGTGCACGCTGCCGTCCGGCTCGATCGAAGTAACCACGGATACGCCGGTAGGGTAGTTCCCCCAAGCTTGCAGAAATGCTTCCAGAGACGCTTCTTGTTCACCCATAAACCTCACCTCACTCCTTTCACTATTATTCATAAGCTAGAGCGATTATAAAATGACATCCGCAATAATGAAAGACCTGGCGATTGCGCCGTTCCCACTGTCATTCAACAGGATGTGCGGGATGGGTAGGATGCGTCCCTTCCCCCTTGATGTGCTGACAGGGGTAGGTACTTGATTAACGGAGCTTTGGCAGTTTTTCCTTGTCATTCCGAACGGAGTGAGGAATCTAACATCCTTGACTACGAAAGGGGTTGTCTTATGGCAGTTATTTTAGATTCCTCACTCCGCTGCGTTCAGAATGGCAGAAAGAGTAAGTTTTTGCATTGAATTCACCATTTACCTACCCTTGTCTGCCCCTTGATGTGGGAAGGCTGGGAGATGGTGGGATGCCCAATGTCAATGATGTCAATCAGGTAGAATGGGTGTAAGAACTACATTCGACACTCGGGCGACACTCCGCAGAATACCTATCAGCAAAGCGAGGTTTTCCTATGCCTGACCTTCGTGGACCCGACCGCCAGCCGGCGTTTCTTGGCATACCTACTTACATCCACTCGCCGCTTGCGTTGTCACAGGAAGAGCTTGCCGAAATGCAAGCAGATGTCGCCGTTATTGGCGCGCCGGTGGATATGGGCGTGGTCAACCGTCCCGGTGCGCGCTTTGGTCCGCGCGCCATCAGGCAGGCGGGATACTCCGGCGCGCCCAACGACACCTTCTACCACATGGAGTACGAGCTTTACCCGACGCAGGAAGTGAAAGTCGTGGATTTCGGCGATGCGAACTGCCCGCCAAGCTCGCTCGAACTCAGCCACGAAGCGGTGCGAATGAAGACGATGCAGGCATTGCAAACGGGCGCGATACCGCTCGTGCTGGGCGGCGACCATTCCATCACGCTGCCCGCTGCGACGGCGGTCGCGCAGCATCACGGATACGGTCGCGTGGGAATGATCCACTTCGATGCGCACGCGGATACCGGCGAATCCGGCTATGGCGGCGTGCTTATCGCGCACGGCAGCCCGATGCGCCGCCTGCTGGAAAGCGGCGCAATTCCCGGTCGCAATTTCATACAGATTGGACTGCGCGGATACTGGCCCGACCGACCGCTGTTCGAGTGGATGAAGCAGCAGGGCATGCGCTGGCACCTGATGGCGGAAATCGTAGATAGGGGATTCGAGGCAGTGCTGGAAGACGCCATCAGCGAGGCGCTCGACGGACCTGAGGTGATATACCTGTCCGTGGATATTGATGTGCTCGACCCGGCGTTCGCGCCTGCGACCGGCACGCCCGAACCCGGCGGCATGACATCGGCGCAGCTGCTCAAGGCGGTGCGAACCATAGTGTCGTCTGTGGAACTTGTCGGCGCGGACATCGTGGAAGTCGCGCCGCACTACGAAGGACCGGCTGCAATCACCGCAGAAGTCGCCAGCCGCATCGGTCTGGAAATCATCAGCGCGTTAGCCAACCGCCGCCGTTCTAACTGACAAGGATGACGAGGATATTCAGAATTTGGCGCGCCCGTTCCATCCTGAATATCCTCTATATCCATGTCAATCCTGCGCGAACACATGTGTTTCTCGCGCTTGAACTATGTCTTGGAAAATGATAAAATGTGGTCATAGAAAACCTTGATGATTTCCGCATTTTGTTGTCCACTTGAACTGGGCGTTTATCCCATCTTTATCGCGTGTTCGCCTTCCACCTGCTTGTGTTTTGGCGCCAAGTCCCCGGCATGCACGCCTGCGCCCAAGCTTGCGCATCCTTGATGCGCCGGTGCTTAATCTGCCTGAAATCCAAGGGCAATCTATGCGCAATCTGCGCGCAGATTGCCCAGCCGCAGGCTCGATTTGAGCCTAATCGTCAGGAGCGAAAATATGGCGACTACAAGAGAAGCAGACCTGTACACTGCCGATGACATTCAGGTGCTCGAAGGCATGGAAGCCGTGCGAAAGCGCCCAGGCATGTACATCGGCAGCACCGACCAGCGCGGTTTGCACCACCTTATCTACGAGATTGTGGACAACGGCGTGGACGAGTTTATGGCAGGATTCTCCACTCGCGTCTCCATTCACATTCAGCGCGACGGCACGGTTCGCATCGAAGACGACGGACGCGGCATCCCCGTCGATGTTCACCCCACGACAGGCATGACAGCCGTTGAGACCGTTATGACCACGCTGCACGCAGGCGGCAAGTTCGGCGGCAAGGCGTACGCGGTAAGCGGTGGGCTGCACGGCGTCGGCGCATCGGTCGTCAACGCGCTCTCCGAAAGCCTAGAAGTCGAAGTCAGCCGCGACGGAATGGTGTACACACAGTCATTCTCGCGCGGCAGGGGACAGTCCGCGCTCACATCGGAGTCGCTGCCAAAGGGCAGCCGCCGCAAGACCGGCACCGCAGTGTCGTTCATGCCCGACGACGAGATTTTCGAGGACTTCGCGTACGACTTCGACACGCTGCGACAGCGCTTCAAGGAAATGGCATACCTGAACAAAGGCTTGGAGATTACCTTCCGCAGCGACTGGCGCGGACACGAAAATCTTTGGCCCAACAATGAGGTAACCTACTACTTCGAGGGCGGTATCTCCAGCTTCGTTCGCAGCCTGAACCAGAAGCGATCGGTCGTACATCCCGACCCTATCTACACCGAAAAACAGGTCGAAAACACCATCGTCGAAGTGGCGATGCAGTACAACGACAGCTTCACCGAGTTCGTGCATTCCTTCGCCAACTGCATCAACACCATCGACGGCGGCTCGCACATCACCGGCTTCCGCAGCGCGCTAACCCGCATCATTAACGACTACGGGCGCAAGCAGAGCCTCATCAAGGAAAACGAGCCGAATCTCGCCGGCGAGGATGTGCGCGAAGGCTTGGCGGCGGTCATCAGTGTGAAGCTGACTGAACCGCAGTTCGAAGGACAGACCAAAACGCGGCTGGGCAACCCGGAAGTGAGAACGCAGGTCGAAGGCGTGGTCGCGGAGGCGTTGCAGTACTACCTAGAAGACAACCCGCAGGATGCCAAGCGCATTATCGAAAAGTGCCTGACGGCGCAGCGCGCTCGGGACGCTGCGCGAAAAGCCCGAGACCTAATCATCCGCAAGAACGCGATGGACGGCGGCGGGCTGCCCGGCAAGCTCGCGGACTGCTCCGAGAAGAACCCGGAGTTCTGTGAACTTTACCTCGTGGAAGGAGATTCGGCAGGCGGCACTGCGAAGATGGGACGCGACCGCCGCAATCAGGCGATTCTGCCGCTGTGGGGCAAAATCCTGAATGTGGAAAAGGCGCGCGCCGACAAGATGCTCGCCCACGACGCCATCCGCTCCATGATTACCGCCATCGGCGCAGGCTTAGACGACGACATCGACCTCAGCAAACTGCGCTATCACCGCGTCATCATCATGACAGATGCCGATGTGGACGGCTCGCACATCCGCACGCTGATGCTGACCTTCTTCTTCCGCCACATGCGCCAGCTCATCGAGCACGGCCACCTGTACATCGCGCAGCCGCCGCTGTACAAGATAAGCTCGGGCAGGCAGTCGTACTGGGTGTACAGCGAGGGCGAGCGCGAGGGCGTAATGGCGCAGCTCAAAGGCAGGCGCAACATCAACCTACAGCGCTACAAGGGCTTGGGCGAGATGAACGCCGAGCAGCTCTGGGAGACTACGATGGACCCGGAAAAGCGCACGCTATTGCAGGTGTCTATCGAGGACGCTGGCAGCGCGGACGAAATGTTCTCCATCCTGATGGGCAATGTAGTAGAGCCGCGCCGCAACTTCATCCAAGCCCACGCGCTAGAGGTGCAGAACCTGGATGTGTAATCCCCATCCTGCCCATCATCGTGTACATAGATGTAAATTAGTAGTCAGCCCGCACAATCTCAGCCGCCGCGCTAGGGAACTCGCCCGGACGCAGCATCTCCGCTATCTGCTCCAGCCCGTCCACTAGGCGCGGACCGCTGCGGCTGAAGTACGACCCGGAATCTACGAAGTAGGCGCGCCCGTTGGCGACCGCCGGCAGTTTGCGCCATTCGTCGAGATTGCCCAAGCGCTCAAATTCTTCGCGTGCGCGCGCCGCGTCCATACCGCAGGGCATGAGCGCCAGCACATCGGGCTGCGATTCGGCAAGTTCCTCCATTGTAATGCGGCGAGACGGCGCGCCCGGTTTGGCGAGCGCGTCAACGCCACCGGCAAGCTCGACCATCTGCGGTATCCAATGCCCCGCCACAATTGGCGGATCCAGCCATTCGATGCACGCCACGCGCGGCGTATCTTCAGCCGCTGACGCGCGTGATTGCACGGCATCCATACGCCCGCGAAGTTCTGCGACAAACGCAGCCGCCGCATCCGGCACGCCGCAAAGGTCGCCAACCATCCGTATGTCGTCAAGCATGTCGGGCAGCGACGCCGGGTCGAGCGAAATCACATTCGGCGGGTAGGGCAGGCGAGACGCCGCGTGCCGCACATCCTCATATGACACGGCGCACACATCGCAAAGCTCCTGCGTGATGACGAGGTCCGGCGCAGCATCGCGCAGCACATCTTCGTCCACTTCATAGATGCGTTCGCCGCGCCTGTACATCTCCGTTACGATGCGGTCGATCTCTTGGCTGCTCAGCGCATTCGCGTCGAACTTGCTGCGCACAATCTTCGGCTTGTCGAGCGCCGCCGCGGGATAGTCGCACTCGTGGCTAACCGCGCCAAGCGAGTCGCCCAGCCCCAGCGCAAACACAATCTCCGTCCCGCTTGGCAAGAAAGAACAAATACGCATAGGAGTCTTTCAGTCCGTCAGTTGTCAGTTTGTCAGTCGGTGGTATAGATTACTCAATTCATACGGATGGTATCGAATCTGGGTTCTGCGGACATTTGAAAACAAGCGCACCTGCCTTGAATAACGCCCTTAATCCGTTGCTCCGAACACTCTCAATCTAAAGTCGTTGCTTGCAAGCCCGTTTCCGAGTTTAGGTTTCTCGCTCCGCTCGAAATGACGAGCGAAAACAGAGCGCTAGGCGCAAAGTCAACACAACCTAATATAGAGTTGTCAATTGACAAACTGAAAACTGACAACCTACCTACCCCATCACGCCCTCGCGTTCAAACGCCTCGGCGAGCCGCGCTATGCCTTCATGGATTTCATCCGGCGTATTGTAGCCGAAGCACAGGCGCGCGTAGTTGCGCCCCGATACGCCATCCGGCGCAAACAAGGGTCCAGCCTGATAGCCCACATCCGCCGTATCCAGCACCTTGTCGCGTATGGCGGTGATGTCCGCCTCTTCGGGCATACGCAGCCAGATGAACAACCCGCCTTCGGGCTTGCTCCAAGTCGCCGCGCCGCCGAAGTTTTCGCCCAGCGCCGCCAGCATTGCGTCCCGCTTCGCGCGCTGTATGTCGTTAATCTCCACGATGTGCTCGTCCAGATTTTCCGCCGAATAGCGGTGCACGGCCCAAGACGCGAACTGGTTCGCCGCGCCACCGCTCTTCACCACGCGCGCCACATCCAGCACCTCGCGCGGCGCAGTCAGATAGCCCAGCCGCATGCCCGGCGCGATAATCTTGGAGAACGACGCCGCGTACATCACGCTGCCCGTGTCGTCTAGCGAGTGGATGGATGTAACATCCTCGCCTTCGTAGCGCAGGTCAACATAGCAGTCGTCTTCGAGGATAGGCACGCCGTGCTTCTGCGACAAGCGCACCATCTCTTTGCGCCGCTCAAGCGTCATCGTCCAGCCCTGCGGATTCTGGAATGTGGGAATCGTGTAGATGAACTTAGGTCGCTTGCCCTCGCTTGTCGCCTTGACAATCGCGCTTTCCAGGGCGTCCGGCAGCATGCCTTCGTCGTCGCACTCGACGCCGCGGATGTCCGTGTGGAAGCGCCGTAGCTGCCCCAGCGTGCCGGAGTACACGAAGTTCTCCACCAGCACGACATCGCCCGGATCCAACAGCGCTTCGCATATCATGTGGATGGGCTGTCCGGAGCCGTCCCCGATGATGAGGTCGTCAATCCCGATGTTAATGCCCCTGTCGCGCGCCAGCTTATCCGCAACGAACTGGCGAAGCGGCGCATAGCCGCTCTGGTTCGCGTAGATGGCGAGGTCGTCTCCCTCTTCGGAAAGCCCTTGCCTGAGCGCATCCACCAGCCCGTCGAGCGGCATCGACTTCGGGTCCGGATACGCCACCGCGAAGTCATACTTGCCGCGCTTAACGACGGGAGCGTCCCTGCCTTCGGGCGCGTTCTTCGCGAAGAGATTTTTGAAGCTAAACGGTTTGGCGTCAGCCATTGGTATGTCCTCCTTAATATCCGCCAAATATGGCTACTCAAACAAGTGTATTATCTTTGAGACGATTTCACAAATGCAATTTATTCGGTATTGCTTACACGTGTTGAAGTGAGGCATTTTGTCCCTTCCCCCTCGATGGGGGAAGGTTAGGATGGGGGTGAAGCCTACATGAAAAGCAATGTTGAATGTGACACCAACGCCTATTAGCAATACCATTTATTCCTGTCATTTGCAATTTACTCTTGTCATTTCGAGCGAAGCGAGAAATCTTAACGCGTTTACTACGGACAGGCTTATTTCCACACAGCGATTTTAGACCCTTCACTTCGTTCAAGGTGACAACCGAAATACCCTGAATCCACAAGACGATTTCACAAATCCCCTCCCCCTTGACGGGGGAGGGTTAGGGTGGGGGTGAAAAGCATCAGGACGCCTGTAATTCCTAGATTTCTGGATTTCCGCTTTCGTGGGAAAGGCGAACCTAGTAGTCGAAGAGCATTTGTGAAATCGTCTTTGAATCCACATCCTCCCCTTGACAACCCAAACACTCACCCCTATAATCAGAACATATGATTTCACGCACTCAAGCCCTGTCAGCCCCCGGTAAGCAATGTGGGGAACTGAAAACTGATAAC